>DATNNZ010000036.1:0-4036 GCA_035601575.1 Chthoniobacterales bacterium | reverse complement strand
ATTTGGCACCCCGCTCCGCCGATGGGAAATTCTATCTGATGGTCATAGATACAACCTGTCCGTCGCTATCGAATCGCGTTGGGAAGGTGCCTGATTCAGCACAGCGTTCCCCGGCTTCCTTTGTTTGATCACCCTCTCCGTCGGTTGAAACGCCGAGATGAAAGGCTACGACATTCGCCGATGGCGCATCATTTCGCATCCGTTATCCAATCGGACACAGCCCGGCAAGATTTAGTCAAATTATGATCATTATTGAACGTTGGATGATTTGAGAAAACCGAACCCCCGAAAAAAGAAAAACGCGGTGTTCTCAATGTGAGATCAGCATACCGTGTGGAAGGCGCGCCCTGAGCGCTTCCTGGTGGCCTTTTCGGGTCGGCCCAGTCGCTCCGCACTTCGGGCAGACGCCCTGAAATCGGACCCGCTCACTGAGACTCACCTCCCGTCTCTCAAGTCTTGCGGACAAAAACCCTTAGCGCATCTAACTTGGGGAGTCCCCTATGGCTATAATTCTCATCGCAATCGTCTTGGCCGTGATAACCGGCCTAAACTATTTCGGAAAACCAATATCTCGAACGATGTGGCTGGTGCTCTTCATCCTATCGGCGGTCGCTCTGGTCCTGATACTGTTGGCCTACTTACATTTCTGACGCTCGAGCGACTCCCCAGAGCTTCGCCAAATGATTTGCCCATCGGATCGTGTTCGCCGACCAACGAAGCCGAAAGTGCGTCGATCGCCTCACGCCAACGCGGACCGCGAGCTTGTTCTGCAATTCGTAGCTTCGGGCGAAGTATTCCTTGAACTCGCGTAGCGTTGTTTTCAGGTCAGGATCAAGCATTGGCGACGAAAGAAGCGAAATTCGATCAGGCGGCCGCCGCCAATTCAGGTCCGGTCTTGCTTGAGTTACTGGATTTTATGTTCAGTAGAAGCACTCAATGTCGGAGCTGAACGCAGCCCTTTTCGAACAACGAACCACGCTAAGAGATGTCACTTCCTCAATCACTACAGCTTGAACGTTGTCCTCACTGCTGAAAGGGCGATCGAATTCGCAACGGCCCTAGCACAGTTTATTTTTGTACTTCCCGCCCGCGTCAAGCGTGGACGAGAAAAGGCTGGCACAAGAGTCTAATATCCAACGCCTTAAGTTTATGGATCAGCAAATCGAGAAGCTGAAAGGCCACGCCCTGATCTTCTCCGAAGAGCTTCGGTCCCTGATTCAAAGCTTCGAAATGCTGTTCCCCATGGCCGAAGACCAGGAACTGCTCCACAAAATCTCCGGCGCCAAACGTGCTCGTGGCTTCTCGGTCAATCGATGGAGTCTGATTCAGGAGTGCATCATCGGAATCACCAAATTGGCGTATGATGCAGGTCCGCAAAATCCGATAGCGAGAATACGAGAAGCGATATCGATCGAAACCTACAAGCCAGTCAATCAAGTTGATGAGGTGGAAATCAGAGCGCGGCTTGTAGATCTGTTGCACAAACGTTTTAACATTACCGCAGCGAGCCAAAGCGCTGTTCGAAGTTCAAGAAGATGCAGAATAAGCCGTGAGACGATCCAGCGGCTTCCGGCTAGCTAAAAAGGCCAAACAAGCTTTCGACGTTGGCGGAGGATCGTCGAGCAGCCTGCAACTGCGGTCAAAGTGGACGGGCAACTCCGACATAACGCTCCACCATAGCATCATTGGAACCTTTTATCGGCTGGCAGAAGACACGGTCTATTAGGTCCTGCCATTCCGCGTCCTGCGATTTAGTGGAGCCGGTCGGATAACTAAACAAACACGGTTGTAAAATTGGGTCCAATTGTCGCTATCGATTGGTCGCGACCGGTCCCGCTAGATCAACAGTAAAATCCCACCGGGTCTCCACCTTCTTACCGTTC
This sequence comes from Chthoniobacterales bacterium, assembly GCA_035601575.1. GTDB lineage: Bacteria > Verrucomicrobiota > Verrucomicrobiia > Chthoniobacterales > JAFAMB01 > DASTDH01. Next base: position 2,153 of record DATNNZ010000036.1, on the reverse strand, counting down.
ACCTTGGCCGTCAGAATTACGATGTACATCTTCGGAACCAATTTCTGAGTAAGTACGTAAGTCACTAACTTGGTCTTTGGGTCATAGACTGCCGGAACGAGACCGAACCCACTGATCCGCATCTCCACCGATTTTGGATCAACGTCTCCCATGCTAGCCAAATTCGCCTTAATCGTCGGTTTAGGCTCGGTGATGTGTTGGTCGTTCAACGGCTCCGTCAACATCGCCGCCGAAGCAAGTTGGCTGGTTTCTACGCCGGGCTGAGTGCTATCGGTCGTCCCAAAGGCCAGTGCCGCTTTGAATACATCACCCTTTAGAGAATCGATGGCGTACCGGCCAATTTGATCGGCTGGTACGTTGATATCCATGTGCCGTCCGTAAACCGTAAACTGCATCTCGTAACCGGCTTCTTTGGCGGTCTTGCGGACAACCTCATTGTGGAAGCCGTAGGGAAATGCGAAAGCGATGACCTTAACCCCAAGTTTGCTTTCCAGGGTTTCCTTGCAGCCATAAACTTCATTATGCAGCCAGGTGGTATAATCCTGTCCCCTCGGTGCGTGCCTCAGATCGTGGTGTGATACGGTGTGAGCTTCAATATCGACTCCAGCATCCCGCAACTCCTCGAGCTGATTCCAGGTCATCGACTTACCGCCCGTATTAACCCACTGCGTGTAGACAAACAAGGTGAACGGATAGCCGAACTCTTTGAGGATCGGCCAAGCGACGTAATATTGGGAATTCCATTCGTCGTCGATCGTGATGACTGCGCTCTTTGATGGAATCGCCTTTTCCCCTTTGCGCCAAGCCAGAAGATCCTGCATTGGGATGACAGATATTCCATTGTCCTTCAGCGCCTTCATTTGAGCGCGAAAATCGTTTGGTGTGGTCACCAACTCGGCCGGTCTTTCTTCGAAACGATGGTAAAGAAGCACGATGAACTTGGCGGTGCGATTGGTATCGGGCAGTGGCGTTGGTGTTGCACGAGCTACCGGAGTTGGGCTCGCCGATGCCGTCGGGCTAGGGGTAGACTGAGTCATATTACTTTCCCCCTTCTTGCATCCCGTTACCAAGAGCGGTAACACCGACAGAAACACCAATAAACAGCGGCGCATACAAACCCGCCGGAAATATACCACGGTTGGGGGAATTGTGAGGCGCAGATTAATTAATCGAGGATTGCCGATCCAAAGAAGAAGCGATGAAACCTCCGTTTGCGCAACCGGAGAAAACCGCAGAGGCGATTGCCAACCATGCAAGGGCAACTCAGTGTACTTTCACAGTCTTCTCTCGGATTTTCGTTTAGTCGTCACCAAACGACCTGCTTGGGGATTTCTCGGGCTCCAGGAACGTCCGTGTCGCGAGGGGTCAGAAGGAATGCCTTAGTCAAAGCATCTGAGCGACACAAGCGCGGATCGATGCTAACCACCTCAAAAGATTTTCGGCAAGACTGGGTTCGATGCTCATCCGCTCATCACGACGTTGTCGCTTCAACGTTCCATCGCGTCACGATACGTTGACATTCGTCGGTATCTGTAGCCGTCTCGGTTACCTAACCAGCAAACCCACTAACCAGACAACGCCGGCCACCGGGAAGGAAGCCGCATCGATCAGGCCGAGCTGCACAAGAACCGAGGCTTGGTCCCAATAGACATCTTCGTGCGCCAGCTTTCCATCGCGAAAGCGCACAACGGCCACCACGGAAACTTCAACGCGTTTTCCGCTCGCCTCCAAACCTGGCAGCATCAAATCCATCCGGATGGTATGAGTGAATTTATCGATCATCTCGTCGACGAGTTGATCGTTTCCGATCGTCCGCGAAATCGGTGTCATCTCGGTGTCCGGCGGGCATTGGGGGGATAAACTTCTTGGAATAGAATTCGCGCAACTCATCCGCCCGACGCCGCCGGTCAGAACCGGGATGTGATAACGTAGGCATCGGGCACCATGGTGGCCAGTGTCTCCTCGGTGTCGTGCGTGGCAAACTCGCACATCAGGTGCCGTTCCCAGAGATCGTGAAGTTTCTGCTGTTCTGGAGTGAGATTCCAAGATGTCATAGTCGATAGATGCTAACGGATGTTGAAGATTTCGTTGTTCGCCGCTTCCGTCTCTACACCTGAAACGCCCCGGCCTTCTTGGTCACTCCGAGAGACTGC
>DATNNZ010000035.1:0-6277 GCA_035601575.1 Chthoniobacterales bacterium | reverse complement strand
AATCGGATGCAGCCCGAGCGCAGCTCAGCGATTCTCAGCGGCTCTACGAAAGGAACAAACAGCTTTTTGAGTCAGGAGGAGCGATCTCCCGTCAGGACTACGACAACTCTCACTTCCGGTTCCAACAAGACCAAGCCTCGTTTAACTCAGCCAACGCCGCCGTGCGAGTTGTTCAGGCCAATCTAAGGGCTGCAAATGCGCGGCGCGACGCATCGCTCGCGCAGATCGCAGCGGCGACAGAGGGGGTCGCGAGCGCAAAACTGCAACTCTCCTATACGGTTCTCTACGCTCCCACAGAAGGGCACATCGCAAATAAGACTTTGGAGGCCGGCCAACGTGTACAACTTGGCCAAAGCGTTGTGGCCGTTGTCGAATCGAACGTCTGGGTTATCGCCAATTTTAAAGAAACCCAGCTTGGCCGAATCCGACCTGGTCAGTTCGTTGAAATCTCGGTCGATGCGATTCCAGGCAGAAAGTTTACGGGTAAGGTCGACAGCTTTCAGACCGGAACCGGCGCAATATTTGCCTTATTGCCGCCGGACAATGCCACCGGCAATTTCACAAAGATCGTTCAGAGGGTTCCGGTGAAGATAGTTTTCGATCGTCAAAGCATTCAAGCCTCCCAGGACCGAATTGTCCCAGGGCTGTCCACTGTCCCGTCAATTAGAGTTAAATAAGTCCTGCACTAGCATGTCGACGAAGATAGAAACAATGGAGCTGGATGGAGGAAAGGATCAGACCACGCCCCGCACGTGGATCGGCGTTCTGGGTATGATGTTGGGTGGATTCATGGCGGTTGTGGATATCCAAATTACAAATTCCTCGCTTCGGGATATCACCGGAGGCATTGGCGCCACGCTAGATGAGGGATCTTGGATTTCGACCAGCTATCTTATCGGTGAAATAGTGACCATCCCGCTTACCGCCTGGCTCTCCCGCGTCTTCAGTGTGCGGCGGTACCTTTTAGCGAGTGTAGGATTTTTTCTTCTCTTTTCTTGTCTTTGTGGAATTGCTCGCAGTCTCGACGAAATGATTTGTTTCCGAGTCGGTCAGGGTTTCACGGGAGGTGTGATGATCCCTATGGCACTGACGGTGGTTTTGTCGACCTTGCCGAAGAACAGGCAGCCTTTTGGGTCTCGCTCTGTTCGGAATGACCGCCACTCTGGGCCCTGTGATCGGGCCGACGATCGGCGGTTGGCTGACAGACAACTTCGGCTGGCATTGGGTCTTCTACATCAATCTTTTTCCCGGAGCATTGATGATCGGCGCCATCATTTACGCCATTGATCGCAAGCCGACGCAACTCGAACTCTTGCGCAACGGTGATTGGATCGGTATCACCTCCATGGCGATCGGCCTCGGGTCGCTGGTCGCAATGTTGGAAGAAGGGCAGCGCAAGGATTGGTTTGGCAGCGAATTTATTCGGCGCTGTGGAATTCTGGCCGCGATCTTTATCCCAGTCTTCGTCATTATCGAGCTCACTAACAAGAAACCGTTCGTTAATCTCCGATTGCTTGGCAGACGCAATCTGAGCGTCTCGTGTGCTACTAACTTCGTCCTTGGTTTGGCCCTTTACGGCTCTATTTATCTCCTGCCTCAGTATCTTACGATCGTGCAAGGTTATAGTGCGTTTCAAACCGGGTTGGCGATGGTTTGGATCGGCATTCCGCAGCTTGTTATCTTCCCCTTCGTGCCAAAACTGATGAAGCGTTTCGATCTTCGACTTCTGGTTTGCTGTGGGACGCTCGTATTTGCGGCCAGTTGCTGGATGAACACGTCGATGTCTCATGATAATGCCGGCGATCAATTCGCCGTTGCGAATACCGTCCGGGCTATAGGCCAGCCATTCACAATTGTGCCGCTTGCGTCGCTCGGGACCGCTCTACTGGATCCTAAATATGCGGCAGATGGATCGGCACTTTTTAACATTGCGCGTAATCTCGGCGGCAGTGTTGGAACCGCTCTGCTCGATACAATTGTCGTTCAACGGGAACAATTTCACGATTTTCGAATCGGCGAGTACGTGAATCCATTTCGCTTAGTCGTTCAAGATCGCCTAAGCCAGATCAGCTCCATCTTTACGGCCAAAGGCTACGACCCGGTGACGGCGACGAAGAGCGCCTATGCGCAATTGAAACAATTATTGAGACGGGAAGCGTACGTGATGGCTTTTAACGACGCTTTCTTAGTGGTCATGGTTGCTCTGCTGATCGGCGCGTTACTGGTCTGGCTGTGTCGCAAGACCACAATCAAACAACGCTTGGCCGCTCACTGATGCAGGGCGATGAGATATCGATTCGCCGGTTCCGGCCATCCCAGAGCTGAGCGTCATTCCAGAAAAATGTAAATTCAACAACGGCTTGGAAGCTTGTCCGTTGGCAAGCTGAGAACAGTGGAAGGTAGATAACGACCGGGAAAATGGAGGTTAATGCATTAGACTCCGACGTAAACGCGAGTGATCGCGCATCACCTCCTCCCATTCTGACGCGGTTTCCTGCGCTAAGCCGTAGATCACTTCTGCCTCGTAGCGGCGAACCACTGCAAGATTTCGCAGGGAAACGTGTCGAATTCGATTCACGGTCTCCCAAAGAGTAGTCGTACCGGACTGCGGCCGTTGCACAGATGTCTCGGGACCGGCCGTAGGCAAGAAATACCACATGATTTCCTCCAAAAAATCTTGAGCATCTCTCGGAAGATTAGAATGCTGGTGAAGCGCCGACATGACAGCCTCAATTTCCTGCCTTAGCCGCGAGAGCTCAACATTCAGATGATCCATCTGCCGACGCACTTCAGTCAGTGGGACCGCTTCATTGCGAAAAGTCGAACGATTTCGTCATAGCTTCTCAGGTAACTGAGATGGACAGTCTCTAAGTCGCCTTGCAACTCATCCAGAAAATCGAGCAGGAGATGATGCTGCCCACGCTCGTGCCTTTGTAAAAGGTAGGTCGAGACTTTGTCAGTAACGGTTAGTCCCAGGTCAAACATTGTAGGCCTCCCTTTGCCGGTAAAATAAGCCTCTCCTTCTACGGAGTTATACTGATCTGAGTTTCGACCTGAACATATGCCTGGGAGTTGCATCGCCGCGAACAGAATAAAGTAGGTGGCCAATTCTAACGCTCGACAGAGAAGAACCGCCTGTGGCAGAGGGTGCTTTTTTGGAATTTGCAGATGCGTTGATATTCGACCGAGTGGTCGAGGTAGGCGGATTTATTAGAAAGTTAGCCGCCAGTTGACCTAGACTCAGCACTGACAGTTTATGCTGGACTCCGCCTCCGGACTTCTACGCGCATGCGACTCAAGTTTTCATACATTCTCCTCGAGCGGAGAAGCGGCCACCATTCGTAGAGAAATATTTCCATCGGGCGCCACATCGCCACCCAGCCGCCGATCGTTAAACTCTCGCGTACCACCTCTCCGAGCGCGTTTGTCTCCGCAAACTGCAATAAGTGGCTTGTGAGAAGGCACGTTCCCAGAAACAGCGAACCGATCAAAAGACTAATCCGTCCTTCCCTAAGTAGTCGCTTAAACTGCAGCCGATTTAACCTGATCTTATAGGCGAAATGGTTGTGTACCGCTTTTTCAACCACCTGCTGCGGATCAATGTTGGTTGGATAGCGGCTTAGATGGATGACCAGAACAATGGGATCATAGACCTGGAATTCCTCGGCCCAACTGATGATGAATTCTTCTGCGTCGTCATCCAGATCCTTTTCGTGAAATGGTGACGGATCCATGGAGTTAAAGAACTGCTCGAGATTCTCCAGGTAAATTTCGATGCGGCGCGTGGTTGGTCTTTTGGACCTACGAAACATTGGTTCCTAAGGTGTTCTGTCCAAGCCTAAGACTCAAAATGCATTCACCCAACTGAAGACTCGAAACGCTCAGGACATTGAGAATCCGCGCGTCAGATTCGATCAAGAATTACGAGGACAGCCTGAGATGCTCATCGACATCGCACTAACGGCCATTCTGGCCATTTCATCCGGTTCATAAACCTCGGCCGGAAACTCCCTGAATAACTCCGCGATTGTTTGTTCAAAATTCATTTTAAATTTCCCAGCGCTTCAGCCCGTGTCGGTGATCAGATCTTGAAGAGGGTGAAATCATGACAAGGCTTTATTGTGGAGAAGTCTTCGGCAGGTGGGCAGAAAGTGGCGATCGCGAAGTACCGCACTCACAGTTCCGCATAAGCAAGGTAAAAATTTTCATGGTTTCGCCAAGCCATTTATGTTCTCGGAATTGGCGCACCAGCCGGTCCTGTCTACATAAACCGTTCGGGCGCGGTCCAGCGCCTTCAAGAGCGCCTGATGGCATGGCCGAAACGCGCTTCCTGATTAAATGCCGAACGATCAACCCGACTTTCGAAGCTCATTAGTGGTGGTTCGCGGACCGATGGTGTAATGATGGGGAATATACGTGCTCGGGATCGCTGGTGATCGTGTGCCCGCTGCCGTTAGCGTCACCGATCTCGATAATAAGCACGTTAATGGCGAGCACGTAACCGAGCGTGAAAACGCAAATAGCAAGCAGCAAGAGCTTGAGGCAGGCGAACGGGTTGAATATCAGGAACCATTTCATAGAGCAACGCCGGGTTCGATCCTGGGCAAAAGTATCAGCTGCTTGCAAAGCAGTTGTAAAGGCTATCCTAAAGCCCGCTGCGAATTGGTTTAATCGTGGTTATACCCGCTGCCGGGGAGCGTTATTGAAGACGCGTTTGTTGACTTTCCTTTGCTGCTCTGCCTGGTCAGGGGCGTTCTTGAGAAATGGTCTGATCTTGCCAGCAATATCATCACCAGCCTCTAACGAGGCTTTGGCCGTCTGACGGATCTCGATTTTCCGTGATGCGGGTGAATCGGCGCGCAGCAAAGAAACTAGCCGTGCGGCAGCTTGCTCTGAAGTCACTGTTTTATCAGCTACTGCGGCTCGAAGGACTTCGATTACGGCTTCTTGCGGACTGAGAGCGTGCTCTTCGACAGCTTGACGCGCTTCGGCGTACATATGGTCGTATCGCTGCGCGCGAATCTCGTGGTTCACAGCGTCGATGTGAGTGCGAAGATCGGTTAGCTGCGCGTGCAGTGCGCCTAAATGCTGAGCCTGCTCTTGGTTAATCTGCACCTAGCGTTCGTTCTGCTCCTGTAGCTTGCGTGCGAGACGAACTAACGAGTCGCCCAACTCCGTGCTTTGTTTGATCAGCCTCTCGATTTGTTGGAGGTCTTCACTCATAAAGTCTGTTCTTTGCCGGTGTTAATTTTGATTTCGCTTCCGGTCAGCATCTTAAGGGAAACTCTCTTGAATTGTCCGGGCCGGCCCCCATGGACAAGCACGGCGCGGTAAATGGGCATCTGCCGCAGTTGCCAAGGCTTGAGTTTATACTCCTCGGTCTCCTGGTACGAATAGGTTGCGCCTCTAGAGCCGATAGAGCGGCTGCGTTTGTTTACCATTCTTTGCCCGATAAATTCGGCGCTTTGTTTAGCGCACTGTTCATCGGCGGCGCGGAAGATCATGCGGTTGCGCAAGTTAAGGACCAGGACATTCGCCTGGTCCTTGCTGGCGTGAGGGGGCAACAAAGACAAGTAACTTTGAGTAAGGGCGATCAGAGCGACATTCGCTTCGCGGATCTTTCCGGAGACAGTGTAGTCACTCATACCGCCGACCGACGAAGTAACCACGTCCTGAAACTCTTCGCCGACCAGGACGAGGAGGTTTTTCTTCCAGAACTCGTGCGGATCGCGCGCTTTGAGATCAAGACGGCGGAGGCCGTGCTGGTAGAAAAGCAGCTTCAGTACCGAGAATACGTATTTACGTTCGTGCGCGTACTCCTCGCTCATTGAGAGACAGATTTTCTTACCTTGATCAACTTGATCGATCGTCACGGTGTCAGGCTCATCGGAGCAAAAGACTTCCGCGACGCCAGGGTGTTGATAGGGAGCCAGGAAATTACCGATTGTGCCGAGCTCGCCTTCGCTCTGGCCTTCACTTTTCAAATTTAGGTAGAACGTTTCGAAATGCTGTACCAGCGGTAAGAGCTCTTTGGCGCGTGGGTGCTCGGGCACAGTGTCGAGGGTATTCTTCAGGTGATCTTTGTTGGCCAGAAGGTTGTAGGCCGTGCGTAAGTTGAATGGTAGCTCCAGGGCGCGCATCAATTCAAAACAGCGGGCGATGTGTTCCATGGCACGCTGGTTAAAGAAATCGGAATTGCCGGATGAACTGCCAGCGCGGTGAGCGGCGTGAGTATCGACGATCATCTGCGCATAGGTGCTGCAAGGAACACTTGGGT
>DATNNZ010000034.1:0-3023 GCA_035601575.1 Chthoniobacterales bacterium | reverse complement strand
ATATATGATGATGACGTCGTCCGGCCGCCCCCCTATCTGCGTCAACCTAAGGAGGCGAGGCGACACGGGGAAAGGGCGAAGGGATCTGTCGGCATGATCTTGCCCACTACGATAGGGCGAAAACCTCGGCGCGCTTAGTAGGTACGCCCTTACGTCATACTGCCCGACGCGCCGGTTTGAGCCATACGTTGCCCGCCGATTAGAGTGACTTCGGTTTGTGACTAAACCGCTGTACGCCGGTCTTCAGACTGCCCGCATTATACGACTTTGCGTCCCAGGCTAAAGCAAGGAGGCCACATTCTGAGCACCCTCCAACCCGTGTTGGACGCCAATACCCATGTTGGTGTATTGCCCAATCGAGCCGTACACCGATACAGTATTTATCAGCGGGTAACGAATGGCTCAAACCCGGCGCATGGGGAAGCCTAACCAAAGGGCGGATCGACCAAAAGCGCCGAGGCCGCCTACGCAAGCTTCGGCGCGCCCTAGCCTGAAAAGCATGCTTACCAAAAGACGCGGCCGCGACGTAGGCTTTGCGGAGTCGGGTTTTCGCCCTACCGAACTATGTTCCCGTCTTTGCGAGACTGGCTTTTCTGCTCCTTAAGTTGACGCGCATGGGCAGACGCCGGATCAGTTCGCTCCAGGTGTCGTTTGCAAACTCTCCTTCCCAGCGAGGTGGAGCATGATGTCAGTCTTGGAAATGCTCCCGATTAACCGAAGCGTGCTGAAGTTCTCAACCACCGGCAGTCGCTCCGAGCGTACTTCGGAAAACCTTTCCAGAGCTTCGCCCATTCCCTGAAGTGGCGAGATCCGTGGGAACTTTTCGTTCATGAGATCAGCCGCTATCACCATCTGGGCGAGTTCCGGTTGATCGAGAAACTCTTTGATGTCATGCAAGGAGACGGCGCCGAGCAGCTGTCTTTCTTTCCCGACTATGTAAATATGTTGCAACCGATGCTGCACAAATGTCTTAGCAATCTCAGCGAAGGTAGCATCGCTCAAAAGCGTGACCGGATCGCGTCGAATGAGATCTGCGATTTTCGTTTCGGCCAATTGTTGTTTGAAGAACGACGCGCCTTTGCGTTCGAGGGATTCTCCGTAGATGAACTGCTTTTCGAAAATGCTACTACAATAGTAGGCGATCACGCAATTAACCATGAGCAGCGGTGCGAGCGTATAGTCGAGCGTGAGCTCGAATCCCATCAGGATCGACATCAGCGGTGCCCCCGTGGTCGCGGCGATAAAGGAGCCCATGCCCACGATGCCATACATCCCGGGATCGAGCTGAAACTCCGGCAAGATAAAAGGAAGAGTTCGCCCGTACAACATTCCGATCGCCGCACCGATGAAAAGGGTCGGCGTAAACACACCGCCTACGGCACCGGATCCGAACGTGGCGGCGGTTGCGACTATCTTGAGCAGTAGAATTGCGAGGATCTCATCCGAAAACCAATTCTGGTGAAAGAGGGTCGAAAGTAAGCCTTGACCGTTTCCGCAAACATCGGGACTGACTATCGCGAGCGCACCGACAATTGCGCCCCCCAGGGCCAGTTTCGTCGGTACCGGCATAACTAGTTTCGCAAAGAGGTGCTCAACCGCGCGCAGAAATCGCAGGTAGAGCGGCGCCAACAGTCCGGAGACGACGCCAACTAGTGAAAGCGGGATGAGTTCCCAATAGGTGTGAAGGTTGAAGCCAGGCGACCGGTAGATTGGGCCACCACCATGCAGGAGTTGAGCAGTGAACGTCGCGACAACCGCAGCTAAAATCAGAGGACCGAGTGCTTCGACCACGACGGTCCCCAAGATTATCTCGGCAACGAAAAAGGAACCGGCAATGGGCGCATTATAGGCACTGGCAATTCCAGCGGCCGCCCCGCATGCGACCAAGTGACGTCGTTGAGCGATCGGAAAATCCCGAAGCCGACCGATCAACGAAGCAACCAGCGAAGAGATTTGGACCAATGGTCCTTCTCGCCCGATTGATGCCCCGGTACTGATGGAGAAAAGGGCTGAAGTCGTCTTTACCAGGCTCGCTGGAACCGAGATATTGCCATTTCCAACGACGATCGCTTCCATATAGTCGGTAGTCGTTTTCTGCCGGGTACGGGTGGTCAGACGATTGCCAATCCAGAGGGTCACACCAGCCAAGAGTCCGCCCAACGTCGGCACCGCGAGCTTTTGCCAAACCGGCAACTGAGCGAAAGAGGAAATGATCTCTGAGTCACTGCCAGTGGCGAGCCAATGAATGATATCACTTGTTCGTCGAAAGAATTCAGCGGCCAGAGCGCCCAGGAGACCGACCAGCGCCGCCCAGAGCAGCATGAGTTGGCGCTCGCCGACGCGGAACCGTTCGACCAACCAGACCTTCAATTTCAGCAGCCACTGGAATAAGGGAGAAGGGTATCGCTCGGGCTTATGTTCCTCACGTTGATCCATACCAGGCTCCGGCTAACCGGGTCCGTACCGCCTGAGTCATATCAAAACAAGACTTGAGAAATCGAGCGGCACAATAGCTATCTTGTGTACACTGGGAACAATACTAAAATCATCCCCCGCAGCTATGACTAAACCGAGGCCTGCTTTCTGGCTGGCGTTTGCGGCCAGCTTGCTCGTTCCTTTGGCCGGTTTTGCCCAAAAGAAGCCGAAGATCATCGTCGTCACTCACGGTCAAGCATCCGATCCATTCTGGTTAGTCGTGCGAAACGGCGTGGAAACTGCAGCCAAGGAAACCGGCAGTGATGTCGAATATCAGGCAACGGGACAATTCGACTTGCCAGCCATGTCGAAGCTAGTCGATGCAGCGGTTGCGTCCAAGCCAGACGGCCTAGTCGTGTCGATTCCCGATGCTGTTTTTCTGAGCAAGTCGATTCAGGCAGCGGTGACTGCCAAAATCCCGGTGATTTCAATCAACTCGGGATTGGATGTGTCCAAGAAACTCGGATGTCTTATGCACATCGGCCAGGAAGAGGAATCCGCGGGAAGGGAGGCGGGTCAACGTCTGAAGGCATTGGGAGTGAAACAGG
>DATNNZ010000033.1:0-2976 GCA_035601575.1 Chthoniobacterales bacterium | reverse complement strand
TCCCCGGATCTTTAATTCTGCAGATCACAGCGTGCTTGAGCCGTAGGATGTTGACCGTTATACGTTTTTCGGGATCGAGCTTACCGCCATGTTCAATTGCGTTGCCGAGCATTTCGCTAAACGCATAGTTGATCGCCTCGGCCGTTTCCGGTCGCACATCCATTTCGAGTTCATCGAGCAGCCTTCGTAGCGACGAAAACGTGGCCCGATCGCAGGGAACGCGCAACTCAACCCATTCAGGCTGGGCTGAGATGACCTCGATCTTCTGAGCGGGGCATCCGGAGATCGCAGAGTCTATGGCGGTGCGGAATTCCTCCGGTGTGAAAGGGCTAATTAGAAAATCGCAGACGCGCGCGCGCAAAGCTTTCAGCACCGTGTCTGGGGTTCCGTGCTCGATTGTTAGTACCAGTTTCGGTCTTGGCTTAATGGGCTGTAGCACCTCAATGACATTCTTTTCGCCAGGCTGAGGTGTCGCGTAATCCGCGATGACCAAATCCACCGGCAACTCACCCAGCAAATCCAGCACGCTCTCCGTGTTTGGCGTCCACCAGACGCGATAACCATCGCCGTCGAGCGCGCGGAGCACTGCTTTATGAAACCTCGGATCTTCGTTTATTAGCAGTACGCTCTTCATGTCCTTTGCTTGATGCTCGGTTATCAGCTCTCATGATTCTCTAAACAAGCTGCGAAATGTGCGCTGCGCCTCAATCTGGCGCTGGCGACGAAACTGCTCGATCCAGACTGTGACGGTGTTGCTAAATTCAGCGGTGGAATTTGGAAGCCTTCGGTGTTTTGGCGAGGTCTTAACCGGCTCTGATGTTTCCGTTCTACGCTCGCCGCGTTTGATGATCTTAATCATTGCCTTTGCTCTTAATATCGTGATTAGTAATTATGTCATCGCAGGTCGCGCCTTTGCGTTTTGAGTTTCGTAAACGGCATTACGGCTTCGGCAACGCACCTAATGCCACAGAAGTAGAAACGCACCTCGAAACCGCAGGGCTCGAGGCGCGAATTCTGCTTGCGAACGCACTTATTGGTTTGCTCCCATTTGCATGCCGCCCGGATTGACAATCACACGCCGGTCGCTGCCGCCGAAGGTAATGCTGACCAATCTGGTCTCATCGCCCTCAACAATCGTGTTTGTCTCTGTAGAGCGCGCTTTGCTTTCACGCTGTTCCAGTCGCGTCGTCGTGGTCGCCACGATCTTGCTACCCTTCACAATCGACAACTCGCCAGTCTCCTCGTCAAATACGACATCGTATGTACCGTGCTTAACAAGCGTTCCATTGACCTTGGTATCCGTTAAAAAAAACACCTGAATTCTCTTGCCCTTGGCAAAGGCAGCTACGCTTGCCAAAGTAACAAGCAAGAGAGCAACCATAACTCGATTAACTATTGACTTCATTTCTATCTACTCCTTCTGATTATTTTTACTTCACTGCCCTTTTGGGCATTGTTCGAGTGCGCAGCTGCGCTTTCGCACCGACTCTTGCGCCTCCCTGGTTCGATTCATCAACCATTCGTCGCACACTAAACTCCCACTTCGTCTATCGACTGAGGACCACTCCCAACAAGGTCCTTCAATAGACTTATTCATCTTCAGCCAGCAGTCTTTGAATTACCTGCTCGGTCTGATCGTAGGCGCCTTCACCAACGTGCATCCAGCGAATGCGGCCGGCTTTGTCCAAGACAAAGATCGTTGGCCAGGCGTCGACGTTATAAGCGCGCCACAATTCGAACTCGTTGTCCGTGACGACGGGATACTTAATCGCCAAAGAAGCGACTTCACGGCGCACGCTTGCGAGATTTTTTTCGCCTCCGGTCTCAGGCGAATGCACACCGACAACAGTCATGCCTTGCTCACGATAACGAGCATCCCAGCCCTTTACCGCAGGCAAGGTATTACGGCAGTTGTAGCAGCCGAACGTCCAAAACTCGACGAGCACCACCCGGCCTCGCAAACCTTTAAGCGTTAATGGCTCGGAATTGATCCATGTGCCGGCAGCGAACTCCGGCGCCACTGCCGATGAATCAGATCCGCTGAGCACCGCACTGGAAGATAAACCGTCACTGCCAGCTTGATGGGTAATCTCGCTACCGATTATCCCGAGTGTTCGCCAACGCTGAGCGTGGCTTGGAAAGCTGACTGCGGTCAGCCCTAAGATTAGGACGAACGATGGAAGTAGGATCATCTTGAGATTCTTCCTATGCATTGACTTTTCCTCTCTTTCAACTAGACCTTTCACTCCTGTTTCGCCTTGTTCGAAATCCGTTGGCTCAATCGATCTGGTCTCATCACCGAATCGAAATTCCGGGCGCAATGAGAACGTTATCTCCGCACACTACTAGATACCGCGTCGCTACTCCTTTATTCCCTCGGGGAGCACATCACGCGTAGATGAACAAATAATCGAACGAGTGGTTAGGATGCCGAAGAAAATGTTCCTTTAGTCGAGAGTCGATCTGGACCCTCCTCGTAGATTGGGCACCAAGAGTCAGGAGGACCGGCACGACTACTGAGAAACCAAGAAGAACGATAGTGAGAAACGAAGACGAACAAAATTGACTTAGTGAAGCTGGCCCAGACACTCAGCGACGTCAGGCCGACGCGAAATGCTCGAAAAGAGGTACGCTCTGGAATAAATGGACCTCCTGCTGGTATTAGTAGCTTGGGCCGCGCATTAATTACGGACTCGGCGGTTATTGAAGGGCCAGGCAGGCCGAAGATGTTGCGTGCGTGGTCCGCCAATCGTCCCGTTGTAGTCGACAAAATCCATTTTGAGACGACTGAAAGGGCAAGAAAAGATGAAAATCATGATGAGTAGATTCCTGATTGTCGCGGCAGCGCTCTTGCTCGCAGCTACCGTTACGTCAGCAGCCGTCATTCCGGATCCAGTTGTTGATTCGCAGCGAACGACCGTCAGAGGCCTGCGAAGTGTAGTCCTTGGCGGCGGCTGCTTCTGGGGTCTTCAGGCC
>DATNNZ010000032.1:0-110358 GCA_035601575.1 Chthoniobacterales bacterium | reverse complement strand
TCCAGAGTCGCAATTCGATCGAAGTGCCGAAGCCTCCGGGGAAGAGGAGTTCTTGAAAGAATTTGTTCTCGGGTATCTTCGAACGGTCGCAAGCAATGATACGTCAATGCAGCGGCGGTACTTTGCGGAGCAGGTCAATTTCTACGGAAGAGGTGTCCTTAATTCATCGAATATTGAGGCTTCTATGCAGCATTACCACCATGAGTGGCCCATCCGGGAATGGGCGCCTCGCGGAGAGGCTAAAGTGGCACGGTCGCGCAATCCCAATCTGTTTGTCGTGTATCAGCCATTCAATTGGACCGTTTCTGACGGTTCCCGCAATGCCCATGGCAGTGCGACCCTCTATCTTCGGATCAGCAAAAATTCTCAGGGCGAATTTCGGATTGTTCACGTCCATCAGCTCGATCGCTGATCCTTTTCCTGGCCATAACCAATCCATCAATTCCTCCGCGGCACATGACTTGGCGATCTATCTTGATGACGCGCCAGTGAGTTTCCCGGCTCTGTTGCAGTTTCCCGCGAGGTTAGATAGGGCAAAGTCAGCCGTTGAGACGCGGGTGTATGCATACAGACAACCTTGACTCTGTAGGAAAACCATTAGAATAGCAGCATCCGGACGCGCTGATTATCGTAAGTTGTTGATGCTAAAGCGCGGAGCGGGCAAAGGGAATCGAACCCTCATAGCCAGCTTGGAAGGCTGGAGCTTTACCATTAAGCTATGCCCGCGAAATGAGCGTTGGTAAGAGTGGATGGTTTTCCCCAGATCTCAAGCGGGAATTTGGAGTGCGGTTGCGCGGCCGGCGAGCCGTCTGGGTTTCTACTGATTAGCGATCACCGATTACTGCCATACGCCCAACGATCCGATGGGCTAGCCAAACGTTCCCTCGTCCCTTATAATCCCGCGGATTTGCGTATCACCTTTCCGGAAGCCATTGATCAATTCATTCTCTACTTAGCCACTGAGCGTGGGCTTTCGGAGAACTATCAGCTCTCGACCCGGCGATCGCTCGAGGAGTTCGCCGAACGGATATCGAAAGAGCGGAATGGTCCGGACGAGATCAAGATCGATGACTTGACGAGCTATCTTGCGCAACGAAAAACCGCTGGGCTTGCGCCGGCTTCATTGAAATTAATTGTCGTCGCCTTGAAAATCTTCTTCCGTTTCCTGAACACGCGGAAAATGATTTCCGGTGATCCTGCTGAAGTTCTCGTGCTGCCAAGACTGACACGGTATCTACCGGAAACGCTCAATGAATTGGAGGTGAGCCAACTGTTATCCGTGGACCTCAAGAGCCGTGCGTTTCCGTTGCGTGATCGGGCGATGCTAGAGCTTTTGTATGCATCCGGACTGCGAATCAGCGAGCTGGCGCACGCCCGATTAGAACATTTGAATTTAGAAGAACGATTTATCCGAGTCGTTGGAAAAGGTAACAAAACGCGAATCATACCGGTCGGTCGGGCGGCATGTGAGGCGATCGGCCGCTACCTGACCGCGGAACGTCCCGCCTTAGTCAGCAGGCGTACCGGCAGCGAGATTTTTCTGGCGCGACATGGGCGCCGACTGACCACGCAGCGGGTGTGGCAAATCGTCAAAGAAATTGCCGAACTGGGCGGCTTCAGGATGAACATTTATCCGCATTTACTCAGGCACTCATTCGCGACCCATCTCTTGAGTAATGGAGCCGATCTGCGCATTATCCAAGAGCTTCTGGGGCATGCCGACATCTCAACGACTGAAGTGTACACTCACGTGGATCAGAATAGGCTGAAATCAATCCACCGGCGATTTCATCCCCGTGGTTGAAAAACCACCTGAAGAAAAGCCTTGGACTAAGTTGGTAGCCTTCGACTACAGGTCTCTCAATGAGTAAGCGCCGGAAGGACAGAGCCACTGTTGGCGACCATCTGGTCTACGCGGCCTACCGTTCGGTGAGCTTTTTGCTCTCGCTTTTGCCGGTTACCTGGGTTTTCCGGGGAGGTCAGACGGTCGGTTTCCTCGGATATGTCCTGCTATTCCCGTACCGGCAACTGGCGAGGCGAAATGTGCGGATCGCGTTTCCTCATTGGTCATCGGCGCAGGTTGAACGTTGTGTTCGAGCACACTTTCAGAATCTGGTCGCAAATCTGCTGTGTGGCTTTGTTCTACGGGAAAAATCCTGGGAAAAAGTGAAACCGTTCATCGATTTCACGACGGTCCGGGCTACGGCCGAAGAAACGGCCAGTGCGCAATGTATAGTGGCCGCCGTGACTCACATTGGTAATTGGGAACTACTCAGCACTTTGCCTCATTGGATGAATCGCTCGGTGTCCGGTGTAATCTATCAAAGACAACGAAACCGCTTGCTGGACGAACAGGTCAGGAAAGGCCGATCACGAGACGGAATGGAAGCGATTGATCGTAGCGATGGGCTCACTCGGAGTGTTGGGCTTCTCAAGCGGAGAGGTTTGTTGGCGCTGCTGGTCGATCAGCATGCCGGCGATAAGGGTGTTTGGGTCCCCTTCTTCAGACGTCTTGCTTCCACTTCATCTTTGCCGGCTATTTTGGCGAAGCGGACGCGTGCGCGCATCCTGGCGGGAGCGATGGAGACATTGGGGCCGGCAAAATGGCGAATCGACATTCGTTATCTGAATCTGAGTGAAAACGCCTCGATCGAGCAGATCACGACCGAATTGAATCGGCGGGTCGAGGAGCAGATCGAAAGAAATCCCGCAGACTGGTTTTGGCTGCACAATCGTTGGAAAACTCCTTCACCTCGGTTTCTGTTGCGAACCTACAAACGCGGGTCCTACTTTCCGGCCGAATCCGAACCCCTTCAACCATTTCGAATCTTGATCCGATCAAGCAATTGGTTGGGAGACGCGGTGATGTCGGTAGAAGCCGTGCGCCGAATCAAACGCGGTCGTCCCGACGCACACGTTACGATTCTGGCGCAAAGCAAGCTGATCGAGTTCTGGCGAACAGTTCCGGAAGTCGATGACGTGATCACGATTGAGGCCGGCGAAAACGCGTGGCAGGTAGCGCAGAAGATCAGGGACCGGTTCGAAGTTGCAATCCTTTTTCCGAACTCGCCTCGCACCGGATTGGAGGTTTGGTTAGCCGGAATCCCAAGACGAGTCGGCTACCGAAGAGCATGGCGGAATTTTTTTCTAAATCAGTTTATCCCCGCGCCTAAGGATTCTGGACCAATCAGTCATCATCATGCGCAAATCTATTTGCAGGTCGCGAAGCAGATCGGGGCCGATATGGAAGAAACCTTGCCGGCGATACCCAGAGTTGCCGGTGAGCCGAGGACGGTAGGTCTTTGTCCGGGTGCGGAATACGGGCCGGCCAAACGGTGGCCTTATTTTGGTGAAGCGGCCAGAATCCTGGCAGAAAGACATCAACTCAACTGGTTAATTTTTGGCACGGCCAAAGAAGTGGAATTGGCGGAAGACGTCGCCAAGAAGATTGGTCCAGCTGCGACCAACTTGGCAGGAAAGACCTCATTGGCGGAGTTGATCGGCGAGCTGCAGCGCTGTCAGCTTCTCCTCACTAACGACACCGGCACTATGCATTTGGCTGCTCATCTGGGGGTGCCAACGGTAGCGATTTTCGGCTCTACGGAACCGGCCTTGACCGGTCCGCTAGGGAACGGACATCTCGTTATCCGTCATCAAGTGGAATGCAGTCCTTGTTTTCTCCGAACTTGCCCCATCGATTTTCGGTGTATGGAACGTGTCAAGGTGGCCGATGTGGTGGCCGCTGTGGAGAAACTTTTGCCCGTTTCCGGTCAGTCACCAGGCCTCAAAGCTCTTTCAGCGGCTCATTAGCACCCGCCACAATTCCGCTGACTCCCAATGCACGATAGACCTCCGACACCAAAATCGAAATTATTCGGTGCTGTCACCGAGTTCTTGGCTAAAACCATTGCTCACCGCACGACGGCCCTAATTCTGGCGGCGGCAGTGATCTTTGGCGTCGCCCTGCTGATTATCGCGAATCGTCATAATTTGGATTCGGAGGTTCTCGATCTGTTGCCTGGCCAGTTCGAATCCGTTGCCGGGCTCAAGGAGTACAACAACGAATTTTCCCAGGCTCGACAATTGGTCTTTGTTTTCCTCGCCGATAAGGGACATGCGGACGACCTCGGCCCGTTCCGTGACCATTTTATTTCGGAACTGAAAAAGCAGCCCTGGATCATGCGGACTTTTGACCAGGTGCCGATCGAGTCGGAGGAAGGGATCACTGAAGTCCAAGGTGTCGCCCCGTTGTTGTTGCTGAACTTGCCACCGGAAGATTTTCGCGATGCGATGAAACTGTTGCAGCCGGCGGAGATCCAGGAGCGGTTGACCCGGATCCGCACGATGCTGAATGACTCCTTGTCGATCCGCTCCCAGATGGAAGTGACGATGGATCCGCTCGGATTGCTCACTCGCGCGATGAAGCCGTTTGCGTCGGGTTCGCTGACGACCAGCAGCAGCACGTTTTCCCTTGGCTCCGATGACGGCTTGATGCAGCTCGCCTTTGCCACGACGAATCAACCTGGATTGGGCACGAAAGATTGTCAGGATGTTATGGATCAGCTAAGCGCCTTTCAGAATCGAGTTCTGAAAGATTGGGACGGCTACAAACCGCGCGTGATGGTGACCGGGCGCACTCCGTTCGTTGCGCAGATATCTCGGAGCATGGATCGGGATGGAACGCTGAGCTCGACACTATCGATCCTGATAGTGAGCGGGCTTTTCTTTTTGGCATTTCGCCGATTTCTCCCACTGCTTGGAATTGTCTTGATTCTAGGACTTTCGGCCCTGGTCGCACTGGCGCTCGGAATGTTGATTTTCCGCGATCTGAACATGGTAGCGATCGGCTTCTGTTCGATTCTGGTCGGACTCGGAGTCGATTTCAGCTTGCTTCTCTTCGGTCGTTATTTGCAGGCGCGCCGAAAGGGAGAAGACCACCCGCGTGCGGTCTTTGTGGCCGTCCGCGATATTGGCGCCGCGGTTTTTTATGTCGTGGTCACCACTGCTATCGGGTTTCTGGTGCTCGGTTTCAGTAGGAGTTCAGGATTTGCGCAGCTTGGTGTTCTAGTCGCCCTTGGCGTTGCCGCGGCCGGTCTCTTCATGGTCCTGTTCCTCTTTATGTTCTTCAAACCGGTGAAACCGCCCACTAAGCCGGACTTTATTTTAATCGGAGCGAAGCGATTTGTGGACGCGATGTTCCGAGAGCCGCGTCCAGTGTTGTGGATCTCGGCCGCGGTCCTTCTGGGCGCCGCGATCATCGCTCTTCTGCCAAGTATTCCACTGAATTTTGATACCAATCCGCGCTCTCTTCAGCCGAAGCAAATTCCTGCATCAATCGCTCTTCAGGAGATGGCTGATAAAATGCACCAGGAGTCTGATCCGGTGACGATCCTGGTCGATTCGACCGATCCCGAAGAGTTTCATGATCGGTGGGAACACCTCAGGCAAGGACTAGAAAAGGCGCAGGCGGACGGAGAAATCAAATCGGTCAGCACACTCGCGATGTTAGCTTTTTCTCCGAAACGCTTCGCGGAAAATCGGGCTTATCTGAAGAGCTTGGATTTCTCTCAAATCGAAGCAAACCTGCGGTCTGTTCTCGAACAAAATGGATTCGATCTGGCGGCGTTCCAGAATGCTTTCACTCTGTTGCAAGCGCTCGGCCAGCAGAAGAACGCGACGGGTCTCCCGGACTGGAACACACTTTTCCCATCGAAGTCGAGCTGGTGGTTTTTAGTCGAGCATTACTTTTCCAATCCACCAACGCGAGCGGTCGGCTTCGTGCAACCCCTTCATCCGATCAAGACCGCGGCCGAACAAAAGCAGATCTCGGATTTGATTCATCGGCTTGATCCAAAGGCGAAGATCACCGGATGGTCATTCACTATCTTTGACTTGGTACCCTGGGCTCAGGGTGAATTAGTCGCATTCACTACGGTTGTGGGAGTCGCCATACTAATACTACTGGGAATCGTCTATCGGAGATGGTCCCTCTGGGTGGTGCACGCGTCCGCGCTTCTGTTCTCGATGTTGGGGCTAGTTGCTTCTTTGAAGTTGCTACACCTGTCAGTGAATTTATTGAATGCGCTCGCTTTTCCGCTGGTGCTGGCTATTGGCGTTGATTACGGCATTCAATTTCTGGTGGTGAGCCGGCGAGAAGGCGACCTTCGCGAGAACCTGGTTAACGTCTTGAAGCCGCTGCTCATCTGTGGGCTTGCTACTTTTGCTGGTTTTGCGGTGTTGATTCCGGCCCAGAATCCGGCCTTGAGCGGCCTGGGAACAGTATGCGCGCTCGGGGTCTTCTGGTGTTTGCTGACGACGTTTTTCTATATGGTGCCGGCTTTTGCCTATTTGCAGAAGAGTCGGGAGAAGGGTCCGGAGCCGGTCGGCGCTGAGCAGGTGCATTCGCAATGAGTTGGGCCGTATGTGCAGGGAACGATGCGACGGAGGGCTTAGCAGTGCCGAAAGATTTCGAGATATCCAGCGATCGGAGCTCGATTTACGCAGATTGGTAAGCGAAGGGCGAAAAGAATCCGTTCTTGTTAGATACCTCCCAGCTCAAGCCGTAATCACTGAACCTGGCTTGCTTGGATTTTGCCACCACCGCCGGAAAGCCCGGAACAGCGGTAAAGGGTTGCCCGGTGATAGTGACATCGATGCCATCTTGCCCGGGCAGTCCCTCAATCTCTACGTCGGCGATGTTGCCTAGACGCAAGCCACGTCGCTTTCCTTCTGAATGATATTCGATCGGTGACGCCTTAGCTCCAAGGACTTCGCCGATCAGCGGCGCGAGACCAGCCAAATGACCGCCGGCTTGGCCAGAGAAGATTTGGGTCAAAGCATTCTGCTGATCCTGGTTGCCGCGTTCGTCCAGATAGAGGGCGACTTTCCATTTGCCCTCGAGCATGTGACCAGGAGAATGGACTGCAAGCACGGCGTTGAGCCCATCCAGATCGACTTCCCCGAAGCGACCCTGTTCGATGTGCCAGGCGATTAACACGCTGCATTCCCCGCTTGTAGGCGGGCTCATAAAGATGCATGGGCAAGCTAGCTCACAGTCACAGGCCTCAAAGTAGGATC
Organism: Chthoniobacterales bacterium; assembly: GCA_035601575.1. GTDB lineage: Bacteria > Verrucomicrobiota > Verrucomicrobiia > Chthoniobacterales > JAFAMB01 > DASTDH01. The sequence continues at coordinate 103,281 of DATNNZ010000032.1, read as the reverse complement.
CAGCAATTTTCCATGAAGTAGGCATGATGAGAAGGTTTTGCTGATGGAAGTTCGCGCAGCGGGGGATACGGAGAGACTAGCTCCATTTTTTACAAAATCACGGGCGAGTTAGCAAACTGATTCACGTGCGTGCTCAAGAAACAAGCACCGATTGGGCGAAAGTGTCTCAAACTCGGCGTGCCCGAGGAGTTCTTAAGGTAGGCCGATGCTCGGCCTCAGGAAGCTGACGAGCTGCGGGCAGAAGGATATCGGACTCCACAGACCGATTACGCGATGAGTTCCTGAGGCAGGACCCGCCCGCAACGCTGTCGCGTAGCGACTGCGGGCTGGGGGATCCGACTACTTTGCACCTGGCGTTAGCTCCGTTGCCGATTAAAGGAATCGATAGCTCGGCCGACTTCTCGCTGGATAGCTTTCTCTTTCAGATCTTGGCGCTTATCGCCATGGGTCTTTCCACGCCCGATACCGAGTTCCAGCTTCACTCGATGATTTTTCCAATAAAGGCGGAGGGCGACTAACGTTTGGCCTTTCACGGAGGTTGCTTCAAATAATCGCTGAATTTCCGATTTATGTAACAGCAGCTTGCGAGGGCGCTTCGGCTCATGCTGCGTATGGCTGGCGCGTACATACGGCTGGATGTCCGAATCGTAGAGGTAGACACCGCCTTTTTCGATCCGGGCAAACGCATTGTTAAGGTTCGCCAGTCCAGCTCGGATCGATTTGATTTCGGTGCCAGTGAGAACGAGGCCGGCCTCCACCTTTTCCAGGATCTGATAGCTATGATAAGCTCGTCGATTGGAGACGATATCCGCGCTCATAGCCGCACTGTCGTTGGCCGGTTACCCGGCGCTGCTATCTTCGGTCAAGTACTCGAAGGTGAGACATCCCTCAATAATTTCCTGGAGCGCAATGTCGGCATTGGACATGCGCGGACCGACTTCAACCATCGGCTTTTGGCCATTGGTCAGTTGACGAACCCTTTTGGAGACGAGGTTTACCAGAACCGCTGTATTAGGAATGATCTTAGACGCTTCTTCGAGGAGATGACTGGACATAGGTGAGTTCACAAGAGCCCTTTTGCTCGCCTTACCATCGACGGAATGGAGAGACTCCGCTCGATGACCCTGGTTGTCAATACATTGATTCATGAGCTTCGGTGACGTACCGAACGCTTTGGAGTAGCGCTCGGAGCGGGAGAGTTTTCGGTCGAAGGTTTCTTCTCCTCGCTCGGCGTCTTCTCCGCGGTGGATTGTTTCTGTTTTAGCTCATTAAAGATCTGAAGGTAATCGTAGGTTGGATAAAACTCAGTTCGGAACGCGCCCCATGCTCCCTTCTCAAACGCCACGTTTACTTCGCGCAATTTGTCTGGCGGTAGCCGCAGGGTGATGACATGCCCGATACCCATCACGATACGGTAGGAAATAATCTCAACGCCATCCGGTGGAAAATTCTTAATAAACCCGGTCTTCGCGAGATGATCATCAATCTCATCTAATGTCTTACTCTGGTCATGCCGAAGAATTACCGTGAGCATGATTTTACCGTCGGTATCGGCGTCCTGGGCGACCAGGGATCCGGTAGAAAACAAAAGAAACGAGAGCAGCATTATCCATTTCATGCGGTCAATCCTGCGATTCGTCTTCGGACGATTTCGGTTCGTGTTTGATGTAGTTGGCTACAAATTGTTCGCGAAATTGCGCAAACATGCCTTGCTCCAGAGCAGTTCTGATCAGCGTCATCAGGCGGAGATAAAAATAGAGATTATGAATTGTGATGAGGCGTAAACCCAAAATCTCTTCCGCCTTAATCAGATGCCGAATGTATGCTCGAGTGAATTGCTGGCAGGTGGAACATTCGCAACCCTCCTCGATCGGTCGCGAGTCGGCGCGGTAAGGGCTATTTTTGAGGTTCATTGTACCGCGAGCGGTAAAGGCCGTACCATTGCGGGCTAAGCGAGTTGGCAAAACGCAGTCGAACATGTCAATACCGCGGCCGACCATCTCGACGATCTGTGGCGGGGTGCCGAGACCCATCGCGTACCGGGGCTTCTGAACTGGCAGAAACCGCTCGCTATTCTCGATCGCTCGCATCATCTCTTCTTCTGGTTCTCCGACGCTGACGCCACCGACGGCATAACCGTCAAAATCAAGATCGACCAAGGAGCAAGCACTGCGCTTCCGTAGATCATCATAGACGGCGCCTTGTACGATACCAAATGTGAGAGGTCGATGTTCGTCTGATCGTTTCTCCAGCCAGCGCCGACACCGCTCGGCCCAGCGCAGCGTCCGATCGAGGCTGGCGGAAGCGTATTCATGTTCGCATGGATAAGGGGGGCATTCGTCAAAGACCATCGCAATGTCAGAACCGAGTGTGGTCTGTATTTGCATCGCAATCTCCGGGCTCAAGAAGCAGGGTGAGCCGTCGAGGTGATTATTGAATTGGACTCCTTCCTCCGTAATTCGACGTAGTTTTGAGAGCGAGAACACTTGGAAGCCTCCGCTGTCAGTCAAAATGGGAGCATTCCAGTTCATGAAGCGATGAAGCCCTCCCATTTCGCGGATCACCTCCAGCCCGGGACGCAGGAAAAGGTGGTAAGTGTTTCCGAGTATGATTTGAGCGCCAACCTCATGAAGTTCGGCGGGTGTTGTCGCTTTGACGGTGGCCTGGGTGCCGACCGGCATAAACACAGGTGTCTCGATGACGCCGTGTCGGGTTTCCAGTTGACCTCTTCGGGCTCGGGTTACCAAGTCGGTCGAAAGCAGCTTGAATCCCATTAATCTTCTTTTAGAAGCTCTTGTTTAACTTTTTCGAGCTCGTCGAGCTGTTCCTTAGTTGCTTTGGGGTACTTAAGACCCAACGCCTTCAGCGTTGCCACGATAATCTGAGCAACACAAAGGCGGCTGAACCACTTGTGATCGGCCGGCACAACGAACCAAGGAGCCCACGGAGTACTGGTGTGAGAAAAAGCTTCTTCGTATGAAATCATATATTTGTCCCAGAATTGGCGCTCTCGAATATCGGAAGCCGAAAACTTCCAATTTTTTTCCTTCTGCTCAATCCTTTTCAAAAAACGTTTCTTCTGTTCTTTTCGGGAAACATTTAGAAAAAATTTCAATACAATGGTGCCATTGTGCGTGAGATAGCGCTCGAAATTATTGATCTCCTCGAAGCGCCGCTTCCAAAGGTCGGGTCCGCCATCTTTGGGGTTCGAATGCTGGCTGGCCAGAAGTTCCGGATGCACTCTCACGACCAGCACTTCCTCGTAGTGAGAACGATTGAATATGCCAATCCGTCCGCGCTCGGGAAGGCACTTGGTTATTCGCCAGAGATAATCATGACGAAGTTCCTCCGAGGACGGACTCTTGAAATTGTAGACCTGGCAACCTTGCGGATTAACTCCGGACATCACATGCTTGATTGTGCTGTCTTTTCCAGCTGCGTCCATGGCTTGAAAGATCAAGAGCAGTGATTGGCTGGCATTGGCATACAGGAGGTCTTGTTGTTCCATCAACAGCTCGATGTTGCTCGCCAGCAACCCTTCCGCTTCCACTTTCTCTTTGTAATCTCCGGTGTAGTCAGGATCGAAATCCTTGGCTAGTGAAACAGCCTGACTGGGTCTCACCAGAATTTTTCTGAGATCGAAGCCACATTTTTTTGGAAAGTAATTTTCGATGTCTAACATCTTTATGCGCCGTAGACTAGCAGCCCGTCGGCCGTCGGGGTCAAGCGAAAGGGACAAATCACTAGCTACCGTGCTGCCCGATTCGTAAGTCTGAGGAGCTGCTGGCCTGAAGGATTGCGACCAGGTACCTAATCCCCTGATCGGGTCAAACTTTCCAGTGCTTCCCGGTATTTCACGGCTGTCTTCTCTACGACTTCGGGTGGGAGCGTTGGTGCCGGGTCTCGCTTGTCCCAGTCAACCGATTCCAAATAGTCTCGCACGAATTGCTTGTCGTAGCTGGGTGGATTTACGCCCGGCATGTAACTGGAAGCCGGCCAAAATCGCGAAGAATCGGGAGTGAGACACTCGTCAATCAAAATGACCTCCGCATTCCGGATCCCAAATTCAAACTTGGTATCAGCGATGATGACTCCCCTTCTTTGGGCATATTCGCTCCCACGCCGATATAATGAGATGCTCAATTCCCTTAACCGAGTGGCCCGATCGGGTCCTACGGATTTTTCAAACTGTTCCCAGGTAAGGTTCTCATCATGCCCGGAGTCGGCTTTGCTCGCCGGAGTAAAAAGAGGCTGAGGAAAGCGGGAACCCAACTTCAGCTGGCTTGGCTGAGAGATTCCGGCCACCGTGCCTTTTTCTTGATATTCCCTCCAGGCGGAACCGGCCAAATAGCCTCGCACGACGCACTCTACGGGTAAGGGCTCCGCTTGTTTCACCAGCATTGAGCGGCCGGCGAGTAGATCGTAGAACGGGGTGAATGGAGCCGGAAACCGCTGTGGGTCGACTGAAAGAAAGTGGCTTGGTACATCGCTGAAGTAGCGAAACCAGAATGCGGAGAGCTGAGTTAAGACTTTGCCCTTCCCCGGGATGCCTGGCGATAGGATACAGTCGAAGGCCGAAATTCGATCAGTGGCGACAATGAGCAAATCTTCGCCGGCGGCAAACAGCTCGCGGACTTTCCCGCTTCGAATCCTTTTCGCACCGGGGATCGAGACGTTCAGAACAGCAGTCATTTCGAGAGACGCTCAAGCAACTCTAGAACTTTCCCTTCGATCGCCGGGAGAGCCACTTCAGGCTGGTTGATTGGTAGATCTGGCACGTCCCAATATTCGACTTGGGCAGTCCAGTGGGGAAAATGCTCCATCATCATCGCAAAATGCTCGTTTCGATCCATCAAAATGCGCAGGTCCGCCGATTTCAAGTCATCTTCGGTCAGCTGCATGCGGTCTCGGCCGGTGTGATGCAGCGGAATCCGGCGGACCGCAAGGGCCCCAGCAGTAAAAGGTGAAAGCGGACCCGTCGCCCAATGAATGGCTAGTCCTCGAGAAATCGCCTTCCAAGGAAGATTTTCGTTCGAAGCATGATAGTTAAAGACAGCTTCCGCAAATCGGCTTCGGTAGAAATTTCCGGTGCAGATGAACAACACTGTTTTGACCACGTGTTTGGCATACTTTGAAATCAGGCGGAACGCAACGCGGGCTGCAAGACAGTCGTCGAGTTTGTTCGTCGTCCTACGACAGCGAGCGCAGGTAGAGCGGTCTCTCCGAGACCGCCGGATCGCCGGCAAACCCTCGCCCCGTTAGCCGCAATACTGTTGTCTGTGGCAATGGTTCTCGGCCTAACAGGGCGCAGCTATGTCCTCGATCTGGCGGTCTCGGAAAGACGCGCCCTACCTACGCGACGAGCCCCCTATGACCTCGCATTTGCGCTTTCTTGCGAATACCCGTTAATTCAAGGGCAAAATGAGTTTTCAAGAAATGGGGTTAATGGATGCGGTAGTGCATGGGGTGCAATCTTTGGGCTTTATTGAACCCACCCCGGTTCAGGAACGATGCATTCCATTGATCCTGCAGGGCCGAGACGTCATCGGATCCGCCCAGACCGGGACTGGAAAGACGGCGGCCTTTGCCCTTCCGATCTTGTCCAAGCTTAAGGAACGCCGAGGTCCGCGATGTCTCGTTTTGGAGCCGACGCGTGAGCTGGCAATCCAGGTCGAAACAGCTTTTCAGTACTATGCTCGTTTCACTGAAATCGAGATTGGAGTCGTTTACGGCGGGGTCGGCTATGACCGACAAAAGAAGTTGATCCAATTCGGAGTCGACGTCGTGGTCGCGACGCCCGGCCGTCTGCTTGATCTACTACAGCAGGGACTCTTTCGACTCGATCAGATCGAAATCCTCGTTTTGGACGAGGTCGACCGGATGCTGGACATGGGATTTTTGCCAGACGTCAAAAAGATTGTTCAGCTTTGTCCTATCGATCGCCAGACATTACTCTTTTCCGCGACGATTCCGCCCGAGATCGAATCGCTTTCCTCCTGGGTTTTGCGAGACCCGGAGATTGTTGAGATCGGGGTGCGCCGCGCCGTGGCCGAAACTGTCACCCATGCTTTTTACCCAGTGGCGGTTGCTCAGAAATTCGATCTGCTGGTCTCTCTGCTCGAGCAAACACATTATGAAAGCGTCATAGTCTTCACTCGAACCAAGCAGGCAGCCGACGAGATCTCCGATCGACTCAAAGCGCTTCGGCATTCGGTGACCGTTCTGCATTCGGACCGAAAGCAAAGCGAACGAACGGCTGCGCTTGCAGGCTTTAAGAGCGGCAAATATGAAGTCTTGGTGGCAACGGATATTGCTGCTCGTGGGCTAGATATCGCCGGGGTCACTCACGTCATGAATTATGATATCCCGCTTCATCCAGAGGACTATGTCCACCGCATCGGTCGTACCGGGCGCGCTGAACAGGCGGGAGACGCTTTTACCTTGGTGACCGCCGAAGAACTTAAGGCGATGCTAGACATAGAGGCCTACATAAATCGGAAAGTGCCACGATTGAAACTCGAAGGATTCGACTATGTCTACACTGCGCTCTTTGAAGAGGGGAAAGGCGGTAAAGGGGGCACAGGTCGGCCAAAACCAGTCAAAGGATTCCGTACCAGCCGAGGTTATTCTTTCGGACGGTACGGGAAATAGGTCCTATAGGTTATTTGTCCTATTCCTATAAGTCCGGCGTTCTCGACTCCCCAATACCTTTGAAGACCAGGACGAGAGAGCCACTAGCGGCTGAGATCGACCAGAATCTTGTCCAGCGCCGCATTGATTCGCGAGGCGGCGGTCAGACGGTTGCGCCATTCACGCGAAATCGCCTGGATCCCTAAGTGAGCCCCCAGCCAGGATCCCAGCATCGCGGCTCGACCGGCACTGTCGCCGCCCGCACGTATCGTGGCAAGAATGCAGGTTTCGAAGTCGTCGGCGTGTTTCGAAAATGCGTGCAAAGCTGACGGAAAGCTTTGTTCGAGCGGACAAGCTTGGCCGAACGTCTGAGTGGCTTCGGTGACGTCATGAAGCGTCACTTCGAGAGCACCTTGGTTCTTGTATCGGATCTCCGGCCAGAATTTCTTATCGACGCCCATGAATTCCTTTTGGGCTTGTTCAAGCGCACTATGAACGCCTTCTCCTCGGAACAGCTCACGGAGCAGAAGTGCGTGAAACCGCATATACGCGACGGTACGCTCATTGTCCTGACAAACCCGGGTAGCTGTCCGGACAATGTCCAACAACTCCGGACTTCGCCAATAGCGGACAACCAAGCTGGCAAGGCGCGAGGCTGAGCCCAAATGGTCGTCATCCGCCCCGCGCTGGAAGTCAAAATCCTGGTTGGGATTCGCGGCGCGAAAGGCAGTAAAATTTTCGAGTGTTCCTTTCGTCGCCCTGTCTAAATAGCCAGCGTAGGCCCCCGGATCGAAGGCGTGGACAAAGGTCTCTCCGAATGCTCTCGCATCAAATCCACCGTTCGAGGCCATCGACTCCAGAAGGACAAGAGCGCCATCTCCATAATGTGTCTGATCGCCCGATTTCTTGCCGAAATGATAGTGCCCTTCCATCGGAGTCTCGAATCCCATGACGCCTCTTGGGAATTTGGAACTGAGCTCGTCGAGATCGTAAATCCAGTGGGTTCCAAGCGCAGCGGCGTCGCCGACGAACTGGCCCCAAACCGCTCCTCTCAGCCGGTCATCGACTGTTACATCCCTAATCGAATCAACCGCAATCATGTCATCTCTTTCTATAACGAACAGAAGACAAGAAAATCAGGAAAGATCGTGACGCAAGCGGGTTTTCTCTTAGGGGCTTCAGCTCGCACCTTGGTCGCGATCAATTTTCAAACCAGTGCGCCATATCCTAATCGGATGACCGCGAACCCACGTCGATTGCTCGAAAGAACTTTTTGCTGCGAGTTTCTGCGGACATGCTTAGATCTACGGTTCTCGGTATGTTTCGCAAATCATGACTTAGAAACGAATGAGAGTGTGAATGCGAACGTCGAACGACTGTTACCTTTGAAACCCGAGCTGATACGTTTCACGAAAATTGCGAGTGTATGTTGGCTAGTTACGGGATTTGCCCTGCCGCCGGTCATAGCCAATACCTCAGCCACTGCGAATAACAATCTGGGTCCGGCCAAATTTTCTGTTTTTGTTGCGAAGAAGAAGGCAGCCAAAGGACGATCGAAAACCAAGCATCGGGCGGCGCGAAAAAGCCAGGGACCGGCGCGGGAAGAAAGTTTTGAGGAAGTCTTTCCACCCGGTCACAAGTTTACTCCGGACGAGAAGGCGGAGGCGAGCACGCTGGGAACTTACTTCGCGAACGCGATGTGGAAGGATGCCTACAAACTTTCGACTAAGTCGGTAAAGCAACATCCCGAGCGGTGGTGGCTGCACGCGGCCAGGGCGGCGGCTGCGGCCAACCTGAACCGCCCGAAGGATGTCATTGATGCAGTCGACTCAGCGATTCGAACGAACAACGGAGACGCTAATCGAGGGAATCTCACCGAACTCAAGGTGCTCAAGGCGAATGCGCTGAGCCGGATGGGTCAAAAAAGTGCAGCAATCAGCACTTTTCTCGAGGCGGCGAGTACGTCGCCTCGGGATCCGTACAGCCGGGCGGGCGCTGCCTGGATTTATGCCACCGCGGCTGATGCCCAGATTCGGAAAGGAGCGACCGCAGTAACTCTTGCCACCGAGGCGGCCAAACTTTCGCACGAAAAGGATGCCACAATCCTCGACGTTCTAGCGGCTGCTTATGCTGCACAGGGCAATTTTGGGCTCGCGCAGAAATGGGAGGGCAAAGCGATTTTGTCCGGTGACTCGGACGATATTCCGTATTACCAGCATCGTCTGGCATATTACCAAGCCAATAAGCCGTGGCGGGAGAATTCGAAGTGATTGGTGATCGCTGATTGCTGATTATTCTCCAGGGAACGCCGCGAACGGCAAATGACCAGTCGCCATCGTTTGGTCCCGAGTGCCGGAATCCATGATCGGATTGAGGAACCCCGAACGGTGATTGGCGGCGACTGTCCCCCGAAAGCCGGACGCGCGAGTTGTCGAGAATTGTGCCACGAGAGGAACAAGGCGATCCTCGCCAATTTGTGCAGTCGCCATCGCGTGATCCGCGAATGCCGCAACGCATAGTTGGAACGAAGAACGTCGTATACCAAGCGTCATACGTAGCGACACGATGGCGACTGCGGTTTGTGGCAGTGCCATCCAAGCAGCTTCGGGCCGACTTTTAGTTTGTGCCCAATCAGAGGGGTTGGGGGACAGTCGCCGCTACCAGGCGTTCCTGAGGCTGGAGCCTCAGGCTGCGTAACCGATCGCTGATTTCCTTCAAATACTACCGCCACTCATGTTTGGGATACTTTCGCTGCAATTCCTGTTTGAGTTTCGGGTAAGCATCTCGCCAAAATCCTGAGAGATCTTGCGTGATCTGGACCGGACGATGATTGGGAGCGAGTACGTGGATCGAAATCGGAATGCGTTGGTCGCAAATTTTGAGCGATCCTTCGACACCGTACAAATCCTGAATACGCGCGGCCAGCACCGGCGGCTGTCGATCCGAATACACTAATTTGGCCTTCCGGCCACCAGGCAATTCGAATCGGGCCGGAGCGAACCGATCGATTAACGGAATCTGGGCGGCCGATAACCATGCTTTGACGGTTGGCCAAACTGATCGGTCCTTGATCTCGCGATAGCTAAGGGCTCCCTGGCAAATCTGCGAGATGAGATATTTTCTTCCCTCGTCGTCGAGTTTGGGAAGGTCAAGTTCTGGGTACCACTCGGTAAGACAGTTGAGTCGCGTGATCCATTGCTCCACTTCGTGATCCCACTGGGCCAACGGACAGCGGCTGCTGATCACTTCTGCGGCGAGCACCGCCGCGGTAGCGTCGCTTGGTTTTGGCTCTGTCTTCGCGCTGTGCAAGATCAAATCGCGAAAGAGCTGGTTCGATTGTGCGACAACTCGGCGAACAGAGGGATCGTAGAAGAGCGTCTCGGAGATCTGAAAGTCTTCTGGGAAAACTTCCTGCAGCCATTCTTCTCGAATCGCCGTCGCAAAAGAAAGCAGCACGAGCAAATCTTCATTTCGTCCTTGGATCTCCCGGATCTCCGCAGCGACAAACAGCGGGCTCTTTTGCACCGCACTTTCGCGAGCCAACACGCCATGCCGGCGGTGAATCAGGTCGCAACGCAACGTGCCCGCATCGATCCGCCGGCCAAGATGGTCAGAGAAACCAACGAGCATGCACTTGCCTAAGGCTTCCGCATTAAAATCATCTGGGCGTCCCGATATATTCAGCTTCTCGCTTTTCGCGAGATCTAGAAATTGGCGAAATAAACGGCCGACCTGTTGGGATACGGCATAACGAATGCCCAGGCGTCGAGAACGCTCTGGCCCTTGCTCGTTCGCGTAGATCCAGGCACGAATCAACACGAAAAAATCCGATTCCGCCTCGTTGCCGAGCAACAGTTCGCGATCGTGATCCATCTGGTTGCCATCGCTTCGGCGAAGAAGGTGTCGCTCTTGAGTGAGGGCCGCGATTAAGGCAATGGTAGGCACGCATCCAAGTTCATCGGCCAGCAGCAGCATCCGCGAGTAACGGGGATGAACCGGAAATGAAAGCATCCTCCGGCCAAGCGCAGTAACGGTTTCGGATTTCCGTTCCAGCGCGCCGAGGTCAACGAGCAATTCCGTCGCACGGCTGAGCGATTTCGGTTCGGGCTTTTCCAGCCAACCAAACCGATCGATATCTGCGACGTCGGCCGCCTTGAGATTCAAAATGACTTCCGCCAAATCGAGGCGCTTGACTTCTGGAAGATCCTGGGCCCGACGATTAAGATGATCTCGCTCCGACCAAAGACGGATGCATTTCCCCGGCGCGGTCCGTCCCGCTCGCCCGGCTCGTTGATCAGCCGATGCTCGGCTGATTTTTTCGGTGATCAAAGTGTTTATGCCGCGATGCGGATCGTACTTGGCAATTTTGGCAAGGCCACTGTCGATCACGAGGGTGACGCCGTCGATTGTGAGCGAAGTTTCGGCAACGTTAGTCGAGACGACTACTTTCCGTTGGTCGTAGGTGGCAACTGCGGCATCTTGAGAGGCCGGTGAGAGATCGCCATGCAAGGGAAGCACGACACCATCGAACCGCGTTCGCTTGATCTCTTCGATCGTGCGGGCAATTTCGAAAGCTCCAGGCATGAAAATGAGTACGTCGCCGCGATCATCTTCCGCTTGATTCAAGGCGTCGACGGCAAGCTCCCAAGGAGGTTCATCCACGATTTCGCGCTTCAGGTGCTCGATCGAAACCGGAAACGTTCTGCCTCCCGAAGTGAGCGTCCGACAAGGGGCCAGATATTCCTCCAGCAGTCCAGTGTCGAGGGTGGCCGACATGACGACGATCTTTAGATCAGGCCGCGCCTCCGATTGAATCTCCATGGCTCGAGCAAGAGCAATATCTCCGTAGAGATGCCGTTCATGGAATTCGTCGAAGATCAAAACGGATATGCCCGGAAGCGTCGGATCGCTCACCATTTGCCGGAGCAATACGCCTTCGGTAACAAATCGAATACGAGTTTCTCGGGAACTGATGTTATCGAGACGGATCTGATATCCGACCTCGGTCCCCAACTCAGAATCGCGTTCCCAGGCTACCCGGGCGGCTAACATCCGGGTTGGAAGCCTTCTCGGCTGAAGAATAACGATCTGGCCAAAGCCAGCCAATCCGCTGTCTAAGAGGATCTGCGGCACTTGAGTTGATTTGCCGGATCCGGTCGGGGCTTGCAAAATGAGCCTTGGACAATCAACCAGAGCAGTGATGATTTTCTCTTCCAGTTCAAAGATCGGCAGACTGTGTTCCACGGTGCGACACTGATTCTCCATCCACGGCAGAACGCCAAACGAAGATTTACATGCTGATAGCGTTCAATAAACCTTTTGGCGTTCTTTCCCAATTCAATACGGACGGCTCGCCGAATCGGACTCTGGCGGAGTTCGGTTTCCCACCAGGCGTGTATCCGGTGGGTCGACTTGATGCGGATTCTGAAGGTTTGCTTATCTTAAGCGATCAACCGGATTGGAACGCACGCCTCCTTCGCCCAGGCAAGGGGCACGAACGAGAATACTGGGTGCAAGTCGAGGGGATGGCTACGCCAGAAAAGCTCCAGCGCTTGAGCGCGGGAGTGAAAATTCAGGGGCGGGAAACGCTTCCGTGTGTTGCTCGAGTTCTGCCGTACGCGCCCGATTTTCCCCCAAGAAATCCACCAATTCGATTTCGTAAGACTGTTCCTGATTGTTGGCTCGGCGTCGTCTTGCGGGAGGGACGAAACCGGCAGGTGCGCCGGATGACCGCTGCGGTCGGTCTTCCGACCTTGAGGCTAGTGCGAGTACGGATAGGGAAATTGCAACTGAAGGATTTGGCGCCGGGAGATTGGCGGAAGGTACGGGGATCGGAGATTGGGTGAGCCATTCGGAAGGTGACAGTAATTTTTGGTAAAGCTCGTCCAGGACGAGCACGAGGAGGAAACCGGTGGCCCGTTGCCTTTTCCCCTCATTAGTGTAAGAAGAACGGTTACATTATGTCCCCCATTTTGCGCGTGTTCCGCTATACTCGACGTTATCCCTGGCTTGCCGCCAGCACGATCGGGTTCGCCGTGCTGGCGACGTTGATGGTGATCGTCTTTCCCGGCGTAACTCAGCGCATAATCGATGATGCGATTCGGGGCAACCGTCCCGAACTCATTGTTCCGCTGACCGCCTGCGCGGTTGTGGCATTCTTGGTGCAAAACCTGGCGAACGGATTTCGGATCGTTCTTAACAACACGTTCGAACAGAAAGTAATTTTCGATCTCCGAAGCGATCTTTACGATCACATTCAACGGTTGCCTCTCTCCTGGTTTGATCATCGAGCGACCGGCGATATCATGACCCGGGTCCTGGAGGATGTCACCGCGGTCGAGCGGGTGCTGATCGATGGAATCGAGCAAGGAAGTGTCGCGATTCTTCAGGTGATTATCGTCGGTGTACTTCTCTTTCTGAAGGAGCCGGGTCTCGGGCTTTTGACATTAATGCCAGTGCCTTTGCTCGCCACCGGCGCGCTGTGGTACACGCTCACCGCGAAGCCCCGTTATAGCGGGCAGCGAAAGGCCGCTTCGGCCATGAATTCTTTACTGCACGATAATCTGGCCGGAGTGCGACAAATCAAAGCCTACGCGCGCGAGCAGGCGGAGCATCGCCGTTTCAATCAGACCAGCGCTCGCTTGAAAGATGCAACGTTGGTCGTGTTGAAGGCGTGGGCAATTTATACGCCATCAATGGAGTTCGTGACTTCGTGTGGACTTGCCATCGTGACCGGTTTCGGCGGTAAGGCCGTGCTGGAAGGAAAGATGGGTCTGGGTGAATTGGTAGCGAGTTTGATTCTCGTACGGTTTTTGTATGAACCGATTGGCCGGCTCCACACCCTCAACCAAATGTTCCAAAGTGGACGGGCGGCCGGCGAACGCGTGTTTGAGATTATGGATTCGCCGATAGAAGAGGGCGTCGATGCGCCACTGGATTCTTTCGACCCTCTTGGTTTCATTGAATTTAGGGACGTATCCTTTTCCTACGAACCGGGTAGGGAGGTACTTCGAGGAATCTCTTTAATTGCTTCGCCTGGCCAAACGACCGCATTGGTTGGAGCGACCGGCGCTGGTAAATCGACTCTGGTGGGGCTCCTGTTGCGGCTCTACGACCTTCCGGAAGGAGGGGGCGACATTTTAATCGATCGGCGTTCGATCCGGAATTTGTCCCGTAGAACCGTGCGGCAGATCACCGGCTTCGTGTCCCAGGAAAGCTTTCTTTTCAACGGCACAGTGCGAGAAAATCTGTTATTCGGAAAGCCGGATGCGCAAGATTCCGAGATTCAAGCTGCGCTGCGCGCCGCCCACGCGTACGAATTCGTTTCGAAGCTAAGCCAAGGACTAGATTCTCCGGTTGGCGAGAGGGGTGTGCGCTTAAGCGTGGGCGAAAAACAGCGCTTATCGATTGCTAGAGCCATCTTAAAGGATCCGCCCATCCTGGTTCTGGACGAGGCGACTGCTAGCGTTGACACGCAGACAGAACGCGAAATTCAAGCCGCCTTAGACCGTCTATTGCTGGGTCGCACCAGTTTCGTTATTGCTCACCGGCTGTCAACGGTTCGCCATGCGGACCAAATCCTGGTGCTTGACCAAGGCGAAATTGTCGAAAGAGGGACTCATGACGAGTTGCTGGCGGTGGGCGGTGCCTACCAGCGGCTTTACGAGAGCGGTCTCTTCGGTGAAAGCTCTGCGGTCCGCCCGAATGGCTCCGAGTTCCTATCGGATTTGGGGGGCAGCGCAGTCGACGATCCAATTGATCAGTCGATCTGAGCGTGGGGCGATCCCGGTGGAACTCTCTATCTCTTGTCGGGTGGACAGACGACTTCGTTTCGGGCTTGCTTCGCTCCGCGCTAGGCATATTTAGTATTCGTTGCTTTACCGGATCGGTTACCTGACTCGAACAGCGCTCATTTACGTAGGAAGCATCTTCTGGCTGCTGATCAATACGTTAGAAGAAATGGGCGACAACATCAGACGGGGTCGTCTCCCGTTTCGCTGGTCGGCATTGTTCGCCCAAACCGATCGTACCGGCGTTGGCTCGGTTCCTTTGGTTCTGTTGGTCTCCTTTTTTCTAGGGCTCACGATGGCTTTGCTTACTGGATACCAACTGCAAAAATTTGGGACTGAGCGTTTGGTACCGACGCTTATCTCGATTGCGTTTACTCGGGAGCTTGGTCCATTGCTGACGGGCATTGTCCTGGCCGCGCGGATTGGTGCGGCGTTTACGGCGGAGCTTGGTACGATGCAGGTAGCCGAAGAAGTGGAAGCGATTGAAGCGATGGGAATCGGTCCGCTTCGTTTTCTGGTCGCCCCGCGATTGGCGGCCATCACTGTTCTTATGCCCTGCCTTTCGGTTTGTTCGGTTATCGCCGGTCTTTTAGGCTCGGCCCTCATCTCCTGGATTACGCTTAATCTTGTACCTGCGTTCTATTTTGATGCGGTGCTCAGCAGCCTTTTGGTAAAGGATATTGTGATCGGTCTTCTCAAAGCTGCATTCTTCGGATTGGTTATCGGGTTGATCGCCTGCTTCAAAGGGTTGACGGTAACGGGTGGGGCTGAAGGTGTCGGAAGAGCAACAACCGATAGCGTCGTCGTTGCGATTACCAGCGTCATTGGATTTGATACCCTGTTCAATATCGTCGTTACCGAATACACCAAATGAACGAAACTCCGCTCGTTCATCTCGATCGAGTCGTTTTGCGCTTTGCCGACAAGGCGGTTCTCGAGGGAATTAATTTGAAAATCTTTCCTCGGGACCGGCTTGTTGTTCTGGGCCAAAGCGGTGGTGGGAAGAGCACAATGCTTCGCTTGATCCTTGGAATTCTGCGGCCGACCTCCGGCGACGTTCGATATAAGCATTTGCGGATCCATCGCCTTAGCCGGAGCAAGCTCAATCTCTTGCGCTCGCGGATCGGGATGGTTTATCAATATTCTGCTCTAATCAGTTCATTGAATGTTCATGATAATCTTGCCTTGCCGGTAACAGAACTCGGACGCAAATCGCCAAAGGATCTCGATCAGCTAGTGGAAGAAAAGCTCGCGTTAGTCGGGATGAGCGGGACCGAGGATAAAATGCCGTCCGAACTGAGTGGTGGCATGCGAAAAAGAGTAAGCTTAGCCAGGGCTTTGATGTTGGATCCGGAACTGGTTCTCTTCGATGAACCATCCGCGGGACTCGATCCGGTGATGAGCTCGGTGATCGACGAGCTGATTATCTCTCTGACGGAGAAGACAAATGCTACTTCGGTGATCGTGACCCACGAAATGGATAGCGCTTTTAGAATAGCCACTCGGATGGCGATGCTATACCAAGGCTCGATCATCCAAGACGATCTACCAGAAACTTTTAGAGATGCCCGGAACCCAGTGGTGCGGCAATTTGTTACCGGGGAGGTGGAAGGGCCGATCACGGAAGCTATAGAGAATGCAGATCCTTCGTAACGAGATTCGCACCGGCATTCTGGTAATCCTTACCATCGGGCTGACCGTCGGCATCGTTCTATATTTGTCAGCGCCGGGTCTTTTTCGGCCGATCGTACACTACCGAGTTTTTTTCGACGACGCGGCGGCGATTAAGCCGGGTGCGAGCGTGTTGCTGGCCGGAAGAAAGATCGGCACGGTTGAAAAAGTTCAGTCACCTGTACCGATGACTCAGCGACCACCTGGACGGCCCGAATGGGAGGCGATGATCACCGTTCAGGTGTCAGACGACGCGGAGATTTATAAGGCGAACGACGTTACGATGCGAACCTTCGGACTACTCTCCGAATACGTCATCGATTTTACCAACGGTGACCCCAATTCAGGTAGGGCGGCGACCGGAGACACGTTTGTTGGTGTTCGCGTTCCCGACCTGGGCGAAATTGGTCCGGTAGTTATCAAAAAGCTGGACCCAGTATTAAGGGAAACCACTTCGACCTTATCCGAGTTGCGCCGGACTTCGCAGAATCTTACCGAATTAACCGCCAAAGATTCAAAGCTGATCAATACTCTGGACGGAACCTTGGACAGCTTTCGTTTAGTCGGCGGAAACCTAAAGACATTGACTGACAAAAACGGACCGGTGGATTCCGCTTTGAGTGGTGTCCAAACCACTCTCCAGAGTGCCCAAACTACTCTCCAAGGGTTTCAACAGATGACCGCCCAGGTGAACAAGGATAACAACCTGGAGAAAACTCTGGTGAACCTGAACGGTTCCTCGGAACGCCTGAAGGCTCTTTTGACCCAGCTTCAAGGCTCATGTAATACCGCGCTAGCTAATCTCAACGGAATGTTCTCAAATCTTAACGAGGTATCGGTCAAACTGAAAACTCAGCCCTGGCGGATCATTTGGCCTAATACGATCAAGTATCCGGAAAAGCCCGAACCGACCTCTCCGCGTCCGCACAAGACGGCAGCCCAAGAGTGATCGCCGGCGTCAAAACAGTTCGCTCTGCCGGCCGGCGGGAAGCTTGACGCCCAATTTTTGGTACGCTTTGGGCAACGCTACTCGGCCCTGAGGAGTGCGCTTGAGGTAGCCTTCCTGAATAAGGTAAGGTTCGTTGACTTCTTCGATTGTTCCGGAATCTTCGCCGACCGCAACTGCCAACGAGCTAATTCCCACTGGTCCTCCCTCAAACCGTGAGACTAATGCCTCTAGCAAGCGCTTATCCATTTCATCCAGCCCGTCATCATCGATATCCAGCATTTGCAAGGCGCGATCAGCCGTCGCTTGATCGATAAACCCGTTCCCTTTCACTTGAGCGTAATCTCGGACCCAACGGAGCAGATTGTTCGCGACTCGCGGCGTGCCTCTGGACCGGTTGGCAATCTCTAATGCGCCTTTCGCGTCGATTCCGACCCCAATCAAACCGGCACTCCGTTCGATGATTTGACTCAATTCGGCCGCTGCGTAGTAATCGAGGCGAGAAGTCATTCCGAACCGGGAACGGAGGGGTGAGCTGATCAAACCCGCTCTAGTAGTTGCGCCAACCAGTGTAAATTTTGGCAGATTGAGCCGAACACTCCGAGCGTTTGGACCTTGGTCAATGATGATGTCCAGGCGAAAGTCTTCCATTGCGGGGTAGAGATATTCCTCGATCGCCGGCTGAAGCCGATGGATCTCGTCGATGAAGAGAATATCTCCGCGTTCCAGAGTCGTGAGCAAACCGGCAAGGTCGCCCGCCTTTTCAATCATCGGCCCACTGGTACTCTTGATATTGACACTCATCGCATTGGCCAGGATGAAGGCGAGGGTGGTCTTTCCTAACCCGGGTGGCCCGCTCAGCAGTACATGTTCTAATACGTCTTCCCGCTGCTTGGCGGCGGTGACCATCAGTTCCAGGCGTTCAACGACGCGGGTTTGGCCCTGAAATTCGCTGAAAAGCGGCGGGCGCAGAGAGAGGTCAAAAGCGCTTTTGGGTGATTGAACAGTTTCCTGATAAAAGTTTTCGGTCACGCAATCAGCTCCGATTTTTGCGAGATTATTCTTTGATTGGCGCAAAGACAATCAAGGATTCCAGCGCGCGGCTCCGCGGCCCGGAGCGCTGGGCAGCGCTCGCAGCTTGATCTGCAGCCCGCCAACGCCCGCGGCGCGGCTCTGGAAACTTAGTGCAAACGCCGATTGAGGACCTAAAAAAAGCGTCTTACTATTAGCACACCTAATGAACGCTGGGATTCAGGAAACGACGGTCGTAGATAAGGTTCTCGCTGGCGAGCGAATTACCGCTGAGGAAGCACTCGAACTGTATCAACTGCCTCTGCAGGAGCTCGGCGCGCTGGCGGACCATCGGCGGAAGCTGGCGAAAATGGACGCCTACGATGAGCGCGGCAATGAGATCGTCACCTACATCGTGGAGCGAAACATCAACTACACCAATGTCTGCAACGTGTATTGCAAGTTTTGCGCATTTTATCGCACGGAGCGCGACAGCGACCATTACGTTCTGAGCCATGAACAAATCGATCAAAAGATCGAAGAGCTTGTGTCGATTGGCGGCATACAAATCTTAATGCAAGGAGGACATCATCCGAAGCTCGGCATCGGATATTACCTCGATTTGTTGAGCCACCTCCGAGAAAAGTATCCGCAAGTGAATGTTCACGGATTCAGCCCGCCGGAATTTAACCACTTTGCTCAGGTGTTCCGGATGCCGTTGCGAGAGGTCATTGTTCGATTTAAGGAGGCGGGACTTGGTTCGATTCCGGGTGGGGGCGGCGAAATTCTAGTTGATCGAGTCCGGAACCGGATCGCACCTCTCAAGTGCAACACGGAGCAGTGGCTCAAAGTGATGGAGATAGCTCACGAAGAGGGCTTGAGAAGCAGCGCCACGATGATGTTTGGCCATGTGGAAACAATCGCGGATCGGGTTGAGCACCTGGAACGGTTGAGAGAGCTCCAAGACAGAACCGGAGGCTTCACCGCTTTCATCTGTTGGACGTTCCAGCCGGAGAATGTCGTCTTGAAAGCAACCCCGGTCGGTTCGGCCGAATATTTGCGAACCCAGGCGCTTGCCCGAATCTATTTAGATAACATCGAAAACCTGCAAAGCTCCTGGGTCACTCAAGGTCCAAGAATCGGCCAAATTGCTTTGCGTTTTGGGGCGAACGATTACGGATCAGTAATGATGGAGGAGAATGTAGTCAGCAGCGCAGGTACCACATTTAGATTGACTCGCGAAGAAATGGAACGGTTGATTTCGGACGCTGGATACGAGCCGCGGCCGCGAAACAACCGCTATCAGTTGGTGAACTGAAGCTGCAGTTCTTGGCGAATAGAGACCTTGTCTGGCATCTCCGGAATTTACGCAGTCTCGATGTCCGCTTGAAATTTGTGCGTGACGTACCGATTACCGTTTTGTCATCCTTGCGTTGACTTTCATCCGGAATGCCAGCTTTCCCTCTGGTCTAAAACGTTTTTCCTGTTGACGTTTAGGAGACCCTTGCCATGAATTACGGCCATTCGCCTTGATTGTCCGCCCAGTTATCCATTTATGAACCAAAAGAGTCCCCTCGGCCGGAACTGGATGTTGTCCGCTGTTCTGGGCGCATCGCTCATAGGCGCAGCCCAGGCGCAACAACCGACCGCCCAGCCGACTCCGCCCGCCACGCAGCAGCAGTTGCCGCCGAGCGCCGTACCGACTCCCGCTCCCAGACAGCCTTCCCCCATTGTTCGCCAGATCGAGATTCAATACGCTGGACCAGCCACACTGAGCCGGCAGCGGATTTTGACCAACATGAAAACTACGGTTGGTCAGCCCTACTCAGAAACAACGGTTGAAGATGATGTTCGTGCTCTTTACGCGACGGGGTTAGTCACTAACGTCCGAATTTACGGCGAACCGCTACCAGACGGTGTGAAGGTTATCGTGGTCGTTCAGACTAGGGTCACGCTGGCCGGTGTTTATATTCAAGGTAATGAGAGGGTCAAGGTCGCTCGAATCCGTCGTGAGATTAATCTGAAGATCAATTCTCCCTTAGACGAACAGATTCTGGAGCAAGCCCGGCAGAAGATCGTCGAGCTTTACCAAAAACGCGGATTTCCTGATGTGGACGTCCAATATAAGCTGACGACAAACGAAGATCAGGGGACCGCGACCGTGACTTATGCGATTAGCGAGGGTGCCAAGGCGACCGTTCGGCACATTCGCTTCTATGGCAACCAGGCGCTCAAAGCCAGTAGACTGCGGAAGGAAATGAAGACCCAACAGAGCAATCCTTTGGGCTTCATCACTGGAGCTGGGCGCTTGAGCAGCGTCCAACTCGATGACGACGTTCAAAAACTGAAGGCGCTTTACCAAGATAATGGATACGCCGACGTGCAAATCAGCGACGTCAAGATCGAGAGAGTCAACCCCAAGAAAGTCGACATCTTCATCTACATCACTGAAGGAGCCCAGTATCACGTCAACGCGGTTACGATCGAAGGCATCCAGATCGTTACTGAGGCCAATTTTCGAAAGGTGATCAAAGTAACCGAGGGCCAGGTCTTTTCGCCGGGCAAACTAGAAAAAGATATCAAAGCAGTCGAGGATGCTTACGGCATCGCCGGCTATGCCGACGCCAAGGTTTCGGTGCAGACAACACCGGCCGGACCAGCATTGGTAGATCTCCACTACAAGATCGAAGAGGGAATTAAATCCTACGTCGAACGCATCAATATTAGCGGAAATACTCGAACCAAGGATAAAGTAATTCGCCGAGAACTGGTATTGGCTCCAGGTGATGTATTCGACACGGTTCGCGTGGATATCAGTAAAAAGCGCTTGGAAGGACTTCAGTATTTCGAGAAGGTCGATACTTACGCTTCTGATACACTCGTACCTGGCCGAAAAGACCTCAATGTCGTAGTCCAGGAAAAGCGGACGGGTTCATTGAATTTTGGTCTTGGCTTTGATTCGAACCAGGGTCTAGTCGGTTTCACCGAATTGAATCAAGGGAATTTCGATATTACCAATTGGCATACATTTACGGGAGCAGGCGAAAAATTCCGTGCTCGTTTCCAAATTGGAACCCTGCAGACGCAGGCGCTAATCTCGCTCACTGAGCCCTATTTCCTCGATCAACGGCTGGCCCTTGGTGAGGAGGTTTATTATCTTGATTCCCAGTTTTACAGCAACGTCTACAACGAGAGGAACTACGGCTTCGACATATTCTTGCGTAAGCCGATTACGAATTTCCTGGCCGCTCGAATTCAGTACCGACTGCAGGACACAGACATTTACGGCATCAGCACGACTGATCCAATCGTACTGGCGCAGGCTGGAAACACCTTGGAGAGCCGGACGACTTTCGAGCTGACCTATGACAAACGAGACAACGCCTTCTTGACTCGTAAAGGTACGAGAGTCGATTTTTCTACCTATGTGGCCGGGGGCCCGTTGGGTGGCGACGTGCAAATCTACGGGTTCGATCTCACCGCCTCTCAATATTTCCATCTGCCTTTTGATACGATCCTGCTCTTTGATGCGGAAGTTGCGACCGTAGCCACTTGGGGATCAGGTAGCAGCGTGCCAATTTACGACCGCCTTTACCTTGGTGGTGCGAACAATCTTCGCGGATTCAAGTATCAGGACGTCGGTCCGAAGGATCAATTTGGCGACGATCTTGGTGGAAATTCGCTTGCTCGGTTCACGGTTGAATATACCGTCCCGGTTGTTGAACGAGTGCGAGCCGCAGTTTTCTACGACACTGGATTTGTGAATGCGGGGTCATGGAGTTTCGGCACCAATAATGTCAATTCAGACTTTGGCTTCGGCCTTCGTCTAGATCTACCGATAGGTCCGATCCGAATTGACTACGGTATCCCCGTCCAGTCCGATAAATTCAACAATTCCAGTGGGCGATTCCAGTTCAGCGTTGGTTATCAATTTTGAACGGAATGTATCGAGAGCGGTCAGACTCCAAACCCAGCCACGCCACTATTCTTAGTAAGTGATTAGTATTATTATGATGAAATCCCGATTCATTGCGATCGCCAGCTTCTATCTGGCTGGCGCACTTCTGTCTGCCCCAGCCCAAGCCCAACAACTGAAGATTGGCACGATAGATATGCAGAAAGTGCTGGCTGCCTACTATAAGACGCAGGAGGCGAAGGAGAAACTGGAAACAGCGCAAAAATCCGCGAACGATGAGCTAAATCAGCGCATGGAGACGCGCAAGAAAGATATCGACGCGATCAACAAGCTGAATGAAGAAATGAATCGTCCCGACGTCAGCGCGGCGACGAAAGATCAGAAAGCCCAGGAACGGGATGCAAAGATTTCCGAGGAGCAAGGCTTGGAAAAAGAGATGACTGAATTCCGCGATTCTCGCTCCAAACAGCTACAGGAAGAGCAAAACCACATGGTATCCGGTTTGGTGGACGACATTATGAAGGTGGTGACTGATCAGGTGAAAACCCAAAGTTACGATCTCGTGCTCGATAAGTCCGGACGCAGTGCGGGTTTGGGAACAACCGTGCTGGTCTACGCCAAGGACAACATGGATTTCAGCGACGTTGTGATCGCCAAGCTCAATGCCAATCGCCCGGCGACCTCTCCGAGTGCGAGCACCAAGTCTTCCGCTCAACCTTCAGGAACCAATACTCCCGCAACGACGACCAAACCAGGTGGATTCCCTAGCCCGACAAAAAAGCCGTAGTCGCTCCTATTAGCTTTATGGAAGAAGGACCGGTAAGTGTGCCGGTCCCTTTGTTTGCCAGAGAATCAAACGCACTCGCGATCGGTATGGAGGTACGAGGAGCACCATTGTCATTTGGTCGATTAGGAACTGACGGCCGGACTCGAATTATCGATCACCCAGCGAACGTAAGCTGCGGATCCTGCGGATAATGGCAGAGCGATAATCTCGGGGACCTCATACGGATGGGATCGCAGCAGGAATGCTTCCAAGTCAGGGTAGCGGATCACTGAAGTTTTGTAGACCACCAATGTCTCGTCCGCCTGTTGAACTCGGCCGAGCCAGCGATAGATCGATTTTACGGCCGGCACGAGATTGGCACACGCCGCGTATTGCTGTTCCACTGCGTCTCGGGCGATTCGGTACGCGGTTTCGGGGTCGGGGAACGTACAGAAGACTACCCGAACCTCATCAAACATCGTTCAGCTCAGCGGAGAAAACGGTCGAGGTTTTCGTCTTCCCAGCGACGTGCTCGCTGGTAACAGTGAAACTTCTGTTCCCTTCGATAAAATTCTGAGGTGTGAATCCGGCGCCGGCCGGTCTCATCAATCTCTTCGGGAACAATCGCATGAAGCATTTCGTGGTAAATAACGTATTCCAGAAACCAAGTAGGTACGAAGGGAGCATCCAAAAGAGGATGGATCCGGATGATTCGGTCTTCTTCCTGGATTGTGCCAAAGACGAAATATTCTTTGGGCGGTAATCGTCTACGTCTGCCCCAAGTTATCGCGTATCCCTTGAGGGCGCCGTTGAAGTATTCAGAGTTTAGTTTGTCAAAAATCGCCTTGAGATCGAAATATTCGCCCTCGTGAAAAAACTCAAGCTGCCGCTGAAGTGGAAGCCTTTTGACCGAGAGTTTCCTCTTTCGCTTTCCCATAAGAAGAAGTGCCTAAAGTCTAGAGAGCAAATTCGGGCAGGCAACCTGCAAAAATATGGAAGTTTGAAAAGTTCTCGCGGCCGGTTCCGAGATTGCGTCGTAATGACACGTTTTATGGGAAATATTGAATCTTCGTGCTCTCTGTTCTCGCCCAAAAGCGCCATTATGGCGCAAGCAGGACCGAATCTATTGTTTTTCGACTGCACTATGGGATATCGAGTCCACGCCTCTCGGGTGGCTCTCATTTGTAAGACGTTCTGCATCCAGTGGATGCACAAGTACCCCAAAATGGCTGTTCCCTACTTGATCTCGTCCTGATCGTCGGATTCACGTGCGCCACGGATCGCGGGCATCCGGCTTCGTCCACCGGTCGCCGGACTATACCGGACAGGCTGCGATCCTTCCGGCCCGCTTAGCTGCCTGGAGAGTCGCTTTCTTCCATCTCCTCCTGCGAAACCACCGGAGCAATGTCCTGGAGCGTTTCTCCTTCAATGAGGTTGATGAGTTTCACCCCCATTGTATTGCGGCCGGCTTCTCGAATTTCGCTCACTCTTATCCGGACCATTTGCCCGCCAGTCGTGATAAGCATCACTTCATCTGAATCGTGGACCGTCAGAGCTCCGATGACGTCGCCCGTTCGGTCACTTGTCTTCATGGTGATGATACCCTTGCCGCCCCGGGATTGTCTTCGATAAGCATCAAAACCGGTTCGCTTCCCGATCCCGTTTAAGCCGGCAACCAGCAACATGGCATCGGGAACGACCTTCGCGATTGCCACCACCTTATCCGCTTCTGCCGGGCGAATGCCCCAGACACCGACCGCGTTTCGTCCCATGTCGCGAGCTTCCTCTTCATGGAACCGAATGCTCATCCCATTGTGGGTAATTAGTACAACCTCATCGTTGCCATTCGTAAGCAACGCATCGATCAACTCATCACCTTCTTCGATCTGAATAGCGATGATTCCGCCCTTCCGTACGTTTGCGAAATCCGACAAATTTGTCTTTTTCACCAGTCCACTTCGGGTGGCGAACATGATGTGAAGCTCGGGATTCCAGGTGCTGGTCTCGGAGGTCCCATTTTCACCTTTGGCTTCGATGCGTAACGTCGCGGCGATTTTCTCCTCCGGCCGTAACTCCAGAAGGTTCGCCATCGCGCGGCCTTTGGAAGCCCTGCTCATCTGTGGGATTTCGTAGACCTTCTCGATGTAGCATCGACCGGTCTGCGTGAAAAACATCAGCGAATCGTGAGTGCTCGCGGTAAACAGGTGCTGGACAAAGTCGCCTTCTTCGCCTTCGAGCTGTGCTTCCCGGGTCGCCATGCCGATCACCCCGCGGCCTCCACGACGCTGGGCCCGAAATTCACTTTCCGGGGTTCGTTTGATATATCCGCCGTGCGTGATCGTGATGATGCACCCTTCGTTGGCAATCAGGTCTTCTATATCGATATCACCTTCCGCCGGCACAATCTGCGTAAGGCGGGGTGAATCGTACTTTTCCCTAACCTTCTGCAACTCCTCTTTGATGATATTCATCACCCGATCCGCTCGTTCGAGGATGTTGCTCAAGTCATCAATGCGCAGAATCAGCTCGCCATATTCATTGGCGATTTTTTCTCGTTCCAAGCCGGTAAGCTGATAGAGTCGCAGCTCCAGGATGTGATCGGCTTGCGTCTCGCTAAAGGCATAACGGCCGTCTATCAGACGCGCCTCGCTGCGAATCCGAATACCGAACTGCTCTACTTGTTGCCGGCTGAATTCGTAAGCGAGTAACTTAACTCGAGCTTCTTCCCGATTTGCCGAACTCCGAATGATCTCGATAAAGTCATCAAGATTCGCCAGCGCGATGAGATAACCTTCCAACGTTTCGGCTCTTTGCTCAGCCTGACGCAGAAGGTAGCGGGTACGCCGTAAGACCACTTCCCGGCGGTGTTCGATAAAACAGTGCAGCGCGTCCCGTATTGAAAGTAATTTTGGTCGTCCGTGGTCGATCGCGAGCATATTCACCGCGAAAGTGCTTTCCAGTGCGGTGTGCTTATAAAGATTGTTCAGTACGACGTTCGCGTTAGCGTCTCGTTTTAGCTCAAGCTCGATTCGAGTGTTCTCATCGGACAGATCGCGGACATCGCTGATCTCGGTTATCACCTTGTCCTGGATCAAAGCCGCAATGCGCCGAATCAACTCCGCGCGATTGACATTGAAAGGGATCTCCGTGATGACGATCGATTCCCGGTTCTGTCTCCCCGCTTCGATCGTGGCCTTTCCTCGGACTTTCAGGCTACCGCGACCAGTCTCAAAATATTGACGAATTCCACTGGTTCCATAGACCGCGCATCCGGTAGGAAAATCTGGTCCTTTGACCAGCTCGAGCAGACGATCGACCGAGATCTCCGGATTATCGATCAACTCGCAAATTGCATCGACAATTTCTCCCAGATTGTGCGGAGGGATATTCGTTGCCATTCCTACCGCGATCCCGGTTCCTCCGTTTACCAAAAGATTAGGAAAGGCTGCCGGAAAGACGGTCGGTTCCTGGGTCGTTTCGTCGTAATTTGGAACGAATTCAACGGTATCCCGTTCCATGTCCTCCATGAGCATTGCACCGAGGTGGGTCAGCCGCGCTTCGGTATACCGCATTGACGCGGGAGGATCGCCGTCCATCGATCCAAAGTTACCTTGCCCATCGACCAGCCTTTCCCGCATTGCCCAGGGCTGAGCCATGTGGACGAGGGTCGGGTAGATGGCCATGTCGCCATGGGGGTGGTAGTTACCCATGGTTTCCCCAACGATCTTGGCGCATTTCGTATGCTTGCGATTCGGAAGCACGCCCAGCCCGTTCATTGAATACAGAATCCGCCGTTGCGAGGGCTTTAGTCCGTCACGAGCGTCTGGTAGGGCCCGAGAGATGATTACCGACATCGAGTAGTCCAAAAATGATTTGGACATCTCCTCGGCTACATTGACCGGATCGACTTTTTCGTCGGGATGCAAAGGCATAGCTAATTCGCGTCAGCAACGGACGGGTCTTGGACGAGCCAGACCGACAGGATCCTCACCAGATTGCCGGACCGACCAATCCCTCACACATCCAGGTTGCGGACATTTAACGCGTTATCTTCGATAAAGGCGCGTCGCGGTTCTACGACGTCTCCCATCAAAATCGTGAACATTTTATCGGCCTCGACCGCATTATTTTCGTTAAGCTCGACCTGAAGCAGGCGTCGATGAGCTGGGTCCATTGTCGTGGCGTAGAGTTCTTTGGCATTCATTTCGCCGAGGCCTTTGAACCGTTTGATTTGAACGCCACGGCGCCCGAGTTCTTTGACTGAGTCCAGGATACGAGGAATCGAGAATAGTGGAGTGATAGTGGCTCGATCGCCTTCTCCTTCGATCAGTTCAAAAATCGGCTGTTCGCGGGCAGAGTAGTGGGCAAACTGGAGGCCGCGATCGGTCAAATCCTGAAAGATCTTTGCCACCGCATTGGATTCGTGAAGCTCCACTCGGCGAGCCCTTCTCCGCAAATGAGGCGGCACCGCACCATTGCCATTGGCCGAAAGTGGGAGTTCACCCTCTTCGCCATCCGGCTCATAATCGTACAAATTCAGATCCCGGTTTTCGTCCGCGAACCGGGTAAGCGCCGCCTCATCGGGAAAATATTTTACGTACTCTTGGTTGCCTTCTCGGATTGCGACTAAGTACTCGGGAAATTGGCCGGTCTCTGGATTGCGATGAGCGAGGTATTCCTCAAAATCTCCACCATGACGACGGATCGAGTCGCTCAGCTTCGCCAATCGCTCAAGCAGATCCAAGATCTCGCGGAGCTGTGCTTCAGAGAATTCGCGACCATCCTCAAGATTCTTGAGTCGAACTTCCTCTGCGCCGAGAGAGATCAAGATCCTGTTTAATTGGGCATCATCATCGACGTACTCCTCCCGTTTTTTCCGTTTGATTTGATAGAGGGGAGGTTGGGCAATGTAGATGTGGCCACGTCGGACCAGCTCAGGCATCTGCCGATAGAAAAAGGTTAAGAGCAGCGTACGAATGTGCGAGCCATCGACATCCGCGTCGGTCATGATGATGATTCGGCCGTACCGCAATTTCTCCAAATTGAATGAACCCTCTCCCTCACCGTCGCCGATTCCCGTCCCGATGGCGGTAATCATCGTCTGGATTTCCTGATTCTGCAGAACCTTATCCAGTCGGGCCTTCTCAACGTTCAGCAGTTTGCCGCGAATGGGAAGAATGGCCTGGAACCGGCGGTCGCGTCCCTGCTTGGCAGATCCTCCGGCGGAATCTCCCTCAACGATGTAGAGCTCAGTGGCTGCCGCATCGCGCTCCGAGCAATCCGCCAGCTTTCCCGGTAATCCACCTCCAGTAAGCGCCGATTTTCGGACTGCTTCGCGTGCTTTGCGCGCAGCCTCTCGGGCTCGCGCCGCCATCAGACACTTGTCGATGATCTTTTTTGCGACGCTCGGGTTCTCTTCACAAAACCGGCTCAGTCCCTCATAGGTCACGGACTGAACAACTGGCTTCATTTCGTTGTTTACCAGTTTGCTTTTTGTCTGTGAGCTGAAGCGTGGGTTCGTCAGCTTCACACTGAGAACGCAAACCAAACCTTCCCGAAGATCTTCCCCACTTATTTCCGGATCCTTCTCCTTTACCAGGTTGTTCGCCTTGGCGTAGTTCTTTAGTGCGCTGGTGAGCCCCGTCTTGAGCCCTTCGAGATGCATTCCACCATCGGGATTCGGGATCGAATTGGCAAAGCACTGAATCTGCTCCGTATAAGAATCCGTGTATTGGAGAACCGCGTCGACAAAGGCTACCTCGGGCTTATCGTCGACCAGAATTTCGCGCATTCCGGAAATAGCGATCGGCTCAGGGTGAATGAGCTGCTTCGTTTCACCGAGTTCCCTGACAAACTGCGGAATGCCCCCTTTGAAGAGGAAAACCTCTCTTCGCTGGGGATCACGTCGCTCATCAGTTAAGATGATTTCCAGGCCTTTGTTTAGGAATGCGAGTTCCCGCAGTCGAGTGGCTAAAATTTCAAACTTGAACTCGGTGGTAATCGTGAAGATCTGAGTATCCGGCAGGAAGGTGATGAGCGTGCCGGTCACCTGTTTGTTTTGAGTCTCTCCGACGATTTCCAGTTTGCGGACGGTCTTTCCGCGAGCAAAAGCTATATGATAAACTTGCCCGCCACGGGTGACCTCCGCTTTGAACCATTCGGAAAGCGCGTTGACACACTTTGCGCCAACGCCGTGCAAACCACCGGAAAACTTGTAGGCGCCTTGGCCGAACTTGCCGCCGGCATGCAAATTGGTGAGCACCAGCTCGATCGCCGGAATCTGAAACTTAGGGTGAATGTCGACTGGAATTCCACGGCCATTGTCTCTTACCGAAACGGACCCGTCGATGTGGATAGTGACATCGATTCTCGTGCAAAAGCCGGCCAAGTGCTCATCGATCGAGTTGTCGAGAACCTCAAAAACGCAGTGGTGCAACCCTCGCTCATCCGGATCGCCGATATACATCCCGGGCCGTTTCCGGACCGCCTCTAATCCCTCTAATTTGTCAATTTGCGATGCGTCGTAATTCGAAATATCAGACATACTGCGAAGGTGACCCGAAGAGTGTCCAGGCCCAGGGCAAGTCGAACTTAGCCAAACACTTTAGAACGTGGGGGACCCTTTTGCAAGCGAGTAGAAGATCAAGATGTAGTGGTACTGACCGAATATCTGCGCAATATTTAGGGATCCTGCCGGATTCGAGGTGTCCGATAATCGAGGGTCTGGACGAGCAAAGAAAGACGAAAAATGGCTGATACAACTAATCGCGGCCGGGTAAATACGAGGTAGTGGGACCATGACGGAATTTGATTTTGTAGTGATAGGTGGAGGAAGCGCCGGTTTCAGCGCCGCTTCGGAGGGTGCCAAGTTGGGGTTGCGGACAATGTGTGCCGACGGAGGCCCAGAGGTTGGCGGTCTTTGCATTCTCCGTGGGTGCATGCCCAGCAAAACGCTGATCGAATCGGCCAATCGATTTCTGACTCTTCGTCGAGCCCAAGAATTTGGCTTAAGTGCCGGTCACTTGGGCTTCGATTCGGCCGCAATTCGTCATCGCAAACGAACGTTGGTTAGCGGGTTTGCTGATCATCGGCAAGCGCAGCTGGAGAAAGGCGATTTTGATTTCGTTCGAGCAAAAGCATCGTTTGTTTCCCCACACCGGCTACGGCTAGAGGGGCTGGACGGATCTGTCCGGGAAATCACGTTTCGCACCGCTCTTATCGCCACCGGATCGGAGCTCAATGTCGTCGATGTGCCAGGTCTGGCACAAACTGGTTATTTGGACAGCGACATTGCCTTGGACAGTGACCGAATACCTTCTTCAATAATTATCCTGGGGGGAGGAGCGATCGCTCTGGAGTTTGCTCATTTTTATAATGCGCTTGGAACAAAAGTGACCGTTCTACAGCGCAGCGCGCACTTTATTAAGGACGCGGATATGGATGTTTCGACCGCACTGATCGACACGTACCGACGGCGCGGCGCGGAGATGATATCTGGCACCCAACTGGTGGCAGTCGAAAAAAACGGGGATGGGAAGACAGTACGATTCGTCAAGGATGGGCTGAAGCAGGCTATTTCCGCTGAGGAAATCTTTTATGCGCTTGGCCGGCGACCCGCGATTGGCCGTCTGCAGCTGAATGCGGCCGGTATAGAGACTAACGAGGACGTTGCGATCAGGATCAACGACCGAATGCAGAGCAGTCAGCCCCACATATTTGCGGCTGGGGACGCTGCCGGCCAATTCGAAGTAGTGCACATCGCGATAGAACAGGCGATGGTTGCCACGCGAAACGCCGCCCGGTTGTTGAAGGACGAACAATTAAAGAGCATTGATTACCGTCTCCGCCTTTCGGTGATATTCACCCATCCCGAGCTAGCCTATGTCGGGCTAACCGAGAGAGAGGCCAGAGCCGAAGGTCGGCAAATTCGAGTTGCAACCCACCCGTTTAACGACCACGGCAGATCCCTGGTTCGAGGAGAGACCGATGGATTAGTCAAGCTGATCGCTGACGCCAATACTCACGAAATCGTGGGCGGTGCTGTGCTCGGACCAGAAGCTTCAGAGTTGATTCACGAGATCGTTGTCGCGATGCATTTCCGCGCGAAAGCTTCAGAGCTTGCCGCTATACCGCATTATCACCCGACGTTGAGCGAGATTTGGACTTATCCCGCCGAAGAACTAGCGGCATTTGAATAAATTTAGACAACGATAGCTTACGGGCATAGCGTGAGCAGTTTTCTGGCTAGTGTAAGCGATACTCAACCGGCCCGATTTCCTTCCAAAACCAAGCTCGATGTTTACCGCTCGATATGCGTTGCGTCGTCCTTCTACCGGCTTAGATAGCGGATTGGCTGGAATCGGTTTTATGGGCAGAAAGCGTTGACAATCTATTTTGCAAATTCATAGTTGCGACCGTGCTCAAGAAATTCATCCCCCAAAAACCAGGATCCACTCAGTCAGCGGAAGACGAAACGCGATCCGGGGAGAATCCGGCGCCTTTGCAGACCATTCCAACCAAAACCGAAACACACAAAAATCCCGTTATGGCAGATATACAAACCAAGAACCTTCTGGCTAAAGACGTTGAGATCAAAGGTTCCATCAAATTCGTAAATGAGTTTACGTTTGATGGCAAAATAGAAGGGGAGATCAGCTCCGGGGACGGAATCTTGACGGTTGGCGAGAATGGGGACGTGCATGGTGAAGTCAAAGCCAAGTCTGTGATCGTGATGGGCAAAGTACAGGGGAATATCACTGTTGCCGAGCGTTGCGAACTGCGATCACGCTCCGCCTTGATTGGTGATCTCCACGCTTCTCGATTGATCATTGAGGAGGGCGCAACTTTTGTCGGTAAATCGGAGGTTACCCCCAACAAGAATGCACTCAAGGAACTCGGGGTTAAAGAGAAGTCGCAGGAAGTGCATGCTCCCCGCTAGAAGGAGTACTGGGTGCCGGCAAAAGGACGAGTCGAAGTTCAATGTCCTCACTGCGGCAACATCCAGTTAGAGCCTGAGCTGGCGAAGTCCACCTACTGCCGAAAGTGCAGCGGGTATATCCAGATAAGTAAAGGCGGCAGAACTGGTGAGCCGCGGCACGACGTTCAAAAGGCGCCTTCGGTACTTCAGAAAATTGAAGGTCTGCTAGGTGTTCAGCGGACGGTTGTTGCCCGATGCTTCGAATGCCCCGGCAAGCGGGAGGTTCCGAAGAGTGCGACTTCCACTATCTGTCCGCTGTGCGGCGCGTACATCGATCTCCAGGATTATAAGATTGTTGGCACCTACAGCCGTTCCATTCGGACCCGAGGGGACATTTTAATCACCCCCAAGGGAGATCTCAATAGTAACCGGGCGATCTGTGAGTCAGCTTTAGTTCAGGGGCACATGCGTGGCGCGTTGACCGGTGCTACTGAAGTTCTGATTAGGCTTAAAGGAAAAGTGAGCGGAAGCATTGAGGCTCCACTGGTGATAATCGACAAGAAGTCAGAGGTAGAGTGCGTTAGACCGATCCGAGCCGATTTAGTCGAAGTTTACGGTATAATTTCCGCGCGTATTATCTCGAACGGAAAAGTAGTGGTAAAGCGGGGTGGCTCACTCCGCGGCGCAGTGAACGCGCGGAGTTTCATCGTCGATAAGGGCGGACAATTCTATGGGGATTTATCGATCGGCCAAACGCAGTTGACCCAGGGCGAGCTTTTGAGTCCGCTGAGCGAAAAGTCGCGACCGGATAAAGGATCTGATCACGGCTCCGATTTCAGTCTGGCACCTGCATGACACAGAAAATCTATCCGCGGAGCCCATATCTGACATTGGGGGGCTACATTCATCTTCCCCGGCTGATCGACAAAGCTCGTCTGTTTCGCCAAGGCTCTCTGCATGGTTACAACTACAAGACTTTGGGGTTCGACAAACATCTCTTGTCCTTCTTAGGTATTGACGGAGACGAGTTTGAAGAGGCTGCTAATAGTCTCGAGGACGACCAAGCGATTTTGGACTGGGTCTGTTCCCACCGTCTGCAGCACTCTGAATCGGAGATCGCAGCCTGGAACCAAACACAGATCGACAAACGCCCGGACAATCCCGAAAAGCTGGCTCGATTTCGACGAATTCTGCAAGAAGTCGGAGGCGGTACGGAATCTGGTGTGGAGACGTATTTCGATCTGATCGAGTTCGAAGAGAGAAGGGACGAGTTTTACCTTCGAAAACAAAAGCAGCCCCTCGGACTTGGAATTGGGCCGCTTGGTAGATAGTGATTTAGGTTGAGAAACAAGCTGGCTGTGTGGATCCGGCGGCCGCCGGACTGCTAGGGCTCCAGTCGCTGCTTTGGTTTTTCTGAAGCGGCAGGAGACGGTTTCCCGGATGCACTGGGCTGCGGCGATGAGGTCAGCAAATTATTGGTCTGACCGGTTTGCTTCACCTCGTTTCCAAGCTTCTCGTTGAGTCGAGAGGCTTCCACCGAAGCGATCTGTGCGACCACACTTTGTGGATATCT
The DNA here is from genome assembly GCA_035601575.1 of Chthoniobacterales bacterium. Taxonomy (GTDB): domain Bacteria; phylum Verrucomicrobiota; class Verrucomicrobiia; order Chthoniobacterales; family JAFAMB01; genus DASTDH01. The sequence goes on along the minus strand of DATNNZ010000032.1, from coordinate 70,061 downwards.
TTGCACCACCATCTCATACAATTGACGCGCTTCTTTCAGTTGACCCTTGCCCTCGGTCAGTCGCGCCTGACTGAGAAGTGCCATCGGAGCCAAATACGTAGTGCCAAATTTACTAGCTATTTCGGCGTAGTACGTGATGGCTTCGTCCGGCTTGGTTTCCGCTTCTGCATTGGTCGCTAAGCCCATCAAACCATTTACGGCAAAAGGATGTTTTGGGTACTCACGCACAAACCTCTGGTAGGTCTTGTCTGCGTCTGGATAGTGCGCCTCGCTGGATTGTTGGGCCGCAATGCGCAGCAGAGCATTTCCCGCCGCAATCGATCCAGGAAAACGGTCGACCACCTTCTGCCAGCCTTCGATATTGGTTGCCGAGTCATAGGATGCCTCAGCTTGAGATGATTGAAGCGTCTGCCATCCAATGTAGGCGCCAATACCGATTAGCACCAGTAAAGCGGCGATCGATGCGACAATAATCTTTTTGCCATGCAGAACCCAAAAAACCTCTCGATTGATTGACGAGAAGTCCGGCTCGCTGGCTGTTGTCATTCCGGAAGTTTTGTCCATGCCTCAACCGCCGATCTCCGCTCGAGCTTCATCGGCCAAGGCGGTGCTCAGGTAGCGCTCACCAGTGGAGCAAGCGATCGTCACGATAAGTTTGCCACGATTTTCGGGTCGCTTGGCCAATTCAATCGCAGCCCATAGGTTCGCGCCCGAACTTATTCCGGCCAGAATGCCTTCCTCTTTGGCCAGGCGCCGAGCCATCACAAACGAATCTTCATTTGAGACCGCGATGACTTCATCGACCACGTCAAGATGCAGGTTTTTCGGAACGAAACCCGCGCCCGTCCCCTGGATTTTGTGCGGACCTGGTTTGAGCGGTTCGCCGGCCAGTGTTTGTTTTATCACGGGAGAATCCTTTGGCTCTACTGCGACTGCGTAAAAGCTGGGTTTCCGCTTTTTGATCACCTCCGTGACGCCGGTGATCGTTCCTCCGGTGCCGACCGCTGAGACCAGAATATCCACCGCTCCATTAGTATCCGCCCAAATCTCTTCTGCCGTTGTCTTGGCATGAATTTCCGGGTTGGCCGGGTTGTTGAACTGCTGGGGCATCCAAGAGTTAGGAGTCGCTTTCAGAAGCTCTTCCGCCCGGCCAATTGCTCCCTTCATACCCTCCGACCCAGGAGTCAACACGAGTTTGGCGCCCAACATGGCCAGCAGCGTACGCCTTTCCAAGCTCATGGTTTCTGGCATTGTCAGAATCAGTTTATAGCCCTTGGCTGCACAAACGAACGCGAGTGCGATACCGGTGTTGCCGCTGGTCGGTTCGATGATCACTGTATCCGGATTGATGATGCCCTGTTGCTCGGCTGCCTCAATCATTGCCATCCCGATTCGGTCTTTTACGCTGCCAAGCGGATTAAAATACTCGCACTTTATGGCAATCGTTGCCTCAAGGCCGGCGGTGATTCGGTTGAGTTTGACCAGCGGAGTCCGGCCGACGGTCTCGACTATGTTATTATAGAGTATCCCAGAAGTTTGCATTTGCCACGGGTCAGTTAGGGTAGAGCAGGCGAGGATTGCTTACATACACGAACGGTTGTGTCCTTCAAGTAGGAGCGCAAAATCCGAGCGTTACATAAAACACAGAGAAGAGCTATGCCAGAATTATTAAATCCCGAGGCGATTCAGACACTGCTCATGGAGATTCCCGAGTGGAAACTGGAAGAAGACGTTATCTCCCGAACGGTCAAATTCCCCAGTTTTCTCGAGGCCGTCGACGCGGTGAACAACATCGCGCGCGAGGCAGAAGCGATGGATCATCACCCGGATATCGACATCCGTTGGCGAACAGTGCGGTTGGCGCTGTCCACCCATTCAGCCGGCGGTCTCACGACTCTCGATTTTCAATTGGCCAAGAAATTAGACCAACTCCTGCCGAGCTAAGCTTCGACTTTTGATTCCGGTTGAAGGCTCAGCCGAAGCCGTCGCGCTACCGGCAGAGAAACCGCGTCCGGATGAAGACTTGCGGAAAATCGATGATAATCTAAAATAATCGAGTGGGCAGGCGATCGCTGCTGCACCTCAAAAGGTCAGTAGAGGAAAGTCCGAACACCAGGAAAGCAGCATGCCGTACGAAAGTGCGGGCAACTCGGACGCAAGCTCGAGTTGACGGAAAGTGTCACAGAAAATATACCGTCCGGCTTTGGCCGGATAAGGGTGAAATGGCGGGGTAAGAGCCCACCGGGTCCGGTGTAAACCGGATCGCAAGACAAACCCCTTGCGGTGCAAGACAGAACAGAGAGTTGGTCCGCTTTCCCGCTCGGGTGACCGAGAGCTCTCGGGTAATAGTCGCATCCCGCTCAGCGGAACGTCCGGCTTTAACCGGATGAGATAAATGATCGCCCTGGCTTAAATTGGCCGGACAGAATTCGGCTTATGCCTCAAATCGGGGCCGGCGGAGTCTCCGTCGGCCTCGCCCATCGAATTGGTCGAATCCCCGATAGCCGATGACCAATAGCCAGATATTTGTCAGCACCGTTGGGCGACAGCCGAATGGTGCAACACAACCCTATGGATCACTGAGGCTGTCAAGCAAAGCGTGGGTACGCACCGCGTCGGTCGTTTTAAGCACCAGACGCAGTGGCGATCCGGCGTGCTCGACGCTGCCGTAGACGTAATCAATATTAATCTTTGCTTCGGCGAGTCCTGAGCAGATCTGGGCCAATTTGCCGATGCGGTCAAAAAGATCCAAAACCAAGACATCGCCTTCAATCACATAAAAGCCCTTTGTCTGCAGAGCTTGTTTGCACCTTGTCGGATCGCTGGTGATCAAGCGGACAACGCCTTGCTCGATACTGTCGATGACGCTGATAGCTTCAATGTTTACCGCGTTCTCACTCAAGATACTGCAAATAGTCGCCAGCTGCCCTGGTTGATTCTCGAGGGCGACAGAAACTTGCCGTTCGACATGGATCTTCATCTTTGATTGCAAGCAAGCATAAATCGAACCCGCCGAACACGAGATTTATTTTCAGATCAGGCCACAGGCTTGGGAGCAGGTACGAAACTAGATATTCAATATTCTTCTTCTCAAGATAAGAAAAACATTATCATCAGAAAATTTGGTCGAATTGCATCAATCCAAGGCCGGATAGACGACCCGGCACGCAGCGGATACCAGAGAGGCGCTAATCAACCGAACAGAACGGCCAACTATCGCATTAGTTTCTCTTTGATTTTCAAGTATTGTTAGCTAAGAATCGCGGCCCGTTTTGCGGATGAGAAAGAGACGGCGGTTTACCGGGGCAGAATTGCTCGGTTATTGATTAGGTGATATTACCGCCGCCTCCGGCGCAAAGTGAGCCAAAAACCTCTTGCGCCGCCTGGGAATAATAATATAGTCCACGCTCCCCCGCGTCAGGCGGGAGAAAGCTTTGGAGCCGCGATTGCGGCTTTTTTTAGCCCTGAACCGAGGGTTTAACCGAATTTATTGAATGCCAACGATTAACCAGCTTGTCCGAAAAGGTCGGAAGAAAATGGCGGTGAAGTCCAAATCACCGGCATTGGCGGATTGTCCGCAAAGACGGGGAGTCTGTGTACAGGTCATGACGCGGACGCCTAAGAAGCCAAACTCCGCTTTACGGAAAGTCGCCAAAGTTCGGTTGACCAACGGATACGAGGTCATTGCTTACATTCCCGGTGAAGGTCACAACTTGCAGGAGCACTCCATCGTTTTGGTACGAGGAGGCCGCGTGAAGGATCTTCCCGGTGTCCGTTATCACATCGTTCGGGGCACGTTAGATAGCCTGGGAGTTGATGGTCGCAGGCGGAGCCGCTCAAAGTACGGAGCCAAACGTCCAAAGCAGGGCGCGGAAGCGGCAGCAGCCAAACGTAAAAAGAAATAATTTCTATGTCCCGACGTCGCAGAGTCATTCATAAGGAAGTGAAGGTGGATAGCCGCTATGCTAGCCCGGTCGTAGCCCGTCTAATCGATACGGTCATGCGGAGTGGGCAGAAGTCACTGGCCGAGCGGATCGTCTACGAAGCAATCGAAAGAAGCCGGGAAGGCTCCGACGCCGTCGATCCCCTCGACTCCTTGCACAAGGCGCTCGACAACTCGAAGCCGCGTCTTGAAGTGAAGTCGCGTCGGGTCGGTGGCGCCACTTATCAAGTTCCGATCGAGGTCTCCGCTGATCGGCAAGTCTCTTTAGCAATGCGGTGGTTGGTTAGTTATGCAAAAAATCGCCGCGGCACGATGACCGATAATCTTGCGGCAGAAATAAAGGACGCTGCGGCTGGGCAGGGCAACGTTATCAAGAAGCGAGATGACACCCACAAAATGGCTCAGGCCAATCGGGCCTTTGCCCATTTCCGCTGGTAAAGCATATGTCTACACCCGTTTTAGATAAGGCTAAGACCATGGCGAATCCAAATTCTCCCGATCGCGCCTATCCTCTGGAGCGCACACGCAATATCGGGATTAGCGCGCACATTGACGCTGGGAAAACGACACTGACTGAGCGGATTCTGTTTTATACCGGCATGATTCATCGAATCGGTGAAGTGCATGAGGGTACGACGGTCACCGACTGGATGGAGCAGGAGCGCGAACGCGGCATTACCATTACGTCCGCGGCCACTACCTGCTTTTGGAATCAGCGGAAGGAAGAGGGTGTGTTCAAACTGTTCGAAAACCAGAAGCAGCGGGTGAATATCATCGATACTCCCGGGCACGTGGACTTTACCGCAGAGGTGGAGCGTTCGTTGCGCGTGTTGGATGGGGCGATCCTGGTGTTCGACAGCGTTGCCGGCGTGCAGCCGCAAACCGAAACAGTCTGGCGTCAGGCCAACAAATATCAGGTCCCGCGTATCTGTTTTGTTAATAAGATGGACCGCGTTGGCGCGAACTTTGAGAACGTCGTCAAAGAGATACGCACGAAGCTTGGCGGTAACGCCTGGCCCGTCTTGATCCCGCTCGGTAAGGAAGATCAACTCCGAGGCCAACTTGATGTCATTAATAAGAAGGCGATCCTTTATTCCGATAACGATGTGTTGGGTTCGACCTACGAAATCGCCGATGTCCCAGCGGAGTACAAAGAGCTGATCGACAGCGCATACGCGGATTTGATCGAGCAAGTAGCGAATCTCGACGATGAGTTAGGGACCCTCTATCTAGAAGAAAAGCCGGTCACCCCGAAAGACTTGAAAGCTGCCATTCGGCGGCTGACGATCGCTAATCAATTTATTCCGGTTGCCGGTGGATCTGCTTTCAAGAACAAGGGCGTCCAGTACTTGGTCGATGCGGTCGTGGACTATCTACCAAGTCCAATCGACATCCCGCCGGCAAAAGGCATCGATCCGGACACCAACGAGCCGAAAGAAGCCATTACGGATGACAATGGCAACTTCTGCTCTTTGGCATTTAAGTTGTGGAGCGATCCGTTCGTCGGGAAGCTTGTTTTTTTCCGGGTTTATTCTGGCAAACTGTCGAAGGGCGACACGGTCTACAATCCACGTACGACCAAACGGGAACGTATTAGCCGGCTCATTCAGATTCAGGCCGATAAGCGAGAAGATGTCGACACCTGCTATTCTGGGGATATCGCCGCTATCGTTGGCATTAGGAACATCACGACTGGCGATACACTCTGCGACGAAGATTTTCCGATCTTGCTGGAACCGCCTTCCTTCCCTGATCCGGTCATCTCGATGGCGATTGAGCCAAAAACGAAATTAGACCAGGAAAAAATGGCGACCGCTTTACAGCGATTGGCCGAAGAGGATCCGACTTTCCGAGTCTATACCAACGAGGATACCGGACAAACGATCATCGCCGGAATGGGCGAGCTGCATCTTGAAATTATTCGAGATCGCATGCTCCGGGAATTTAAGGTGGATGCTAATGCGGGCAAACCGCAAATCGCTTACCGCGAGACGATTACAAAGAACGCGATTGGTGAAGGTAAGTTGATTAAGCAGTCCGGTGGTCGCGGACAATATGGTCACGTCATTGTGAACGTAGAACCGCGTGAGCGCGGAAAAGGAATCGAGATCGAGAACAAGATCGTCGGTGGCACTATTCCGAAAGAGTATATTCCGTCGGTTAAGAAAGGCATCGAAGAGGCGGTGCTAAACGGCATCGTCGGCGGCTACCCGGTAATCGATCTTCATGTCGATATCGTAGACGGTTCATATCACGACGTCGATTCGAACGAACTCGCCTTCAAACTGGCTGCGATTTTCGCGATGAAAGACGCCTTTAAGAAGGCCACCTCCATCCTTCTGGAACCGATCATGAAGGTAGAGTGCGTGACCCCGGACGAGTATCAAGGCGACATCATGGGCGATCTTAATCGGCGCCGGGGGCGGATAATCAACATGGAAACGAAGAATCTCGCGACCTTGGTCCATGCTGAGGTGCCACTCGCAGAAATGTTTGGTTACGCTACCGCGATTCGTTCGCTCTCGAAGGGGCGCGCTTCGTACTCAATGGAACCTTCTCACTTCGAACCGGTTCCGGCACAGATCGTGGCCGCGGTGCTCGATCAGAAAGGAACTTAATATGGCAAACGGTCAACGCATTCGCATTCGGCTGAAGGGCTACGATTTTCGTATGCTCGATCAATCGGCGATTGAAATTGTAGAAACGGCTAAACGCACCGGAGCAAAAGTAGCTGGTCCGATCCCTTTGCCGACGAAGATCGAAAAATTCACGGTGAACCGTTCGCCGCACGTCGACAAGAAGTCGATGGATCAGTTCGAAATGCGAACCCACAAACGGTTGCTGGATATTATCGAACCGACGGCGAAAACGGTGGATGAGCTGCGCAAGCTGAATCTCCCGGCGGGGGTTGATATCACCATCAAAATCTAAAGACGGAACCGCTGCTCCATGAAAGTAGGACTTTTAGGAAAGAAGATTGGGATGACGCGCGTTTATGACGCGACTGGGAAGGCGACGCCAGTCACTGTGATTGAAGCCGGCGGTAACTCCCTGCTGCAGACCAAAACGGCAGAGAAAGATGGATATCAGGCCATCCAGGTCGGGTTCGACGCCCAAAAGGAATCTCGCCTGCCCAAACCGCTTCTCGGCCATTTCAAGAAGGCGGAGGCAGAACCGAAGAAATTCGTGCGAGAGTTTCGACTTCCCGACGGGATTCAGATCGAAGGCGAACTTAATCTGGCTGTCACTCAATTTGAGGCGGGCCAGTTTGTCGACGTTGTCGGCCGGTCCAAGGGCAAAGGCTTTCAAGGCGTGGTAAAGAAGCACGGATTTGCCGGCCAACCGGCTGCGCACGGTTCTAAGATGCACCGGCGAAACGGAGCGATCGGAAACCGATCTACACCTGGTCGAGTCTGGAAAAACATGGGAATGCCAGGTCACCTCGGTGACGATCGAGTTACCGTTCAAAATCTCCGGATTATTCAGGTCCGAGCCGAGGACAATGTCATCTTGGTCGGCGGAGCAGTCCCAGGCGCTAACGGCAGCTACGTCGTGATACGTCCGGCGAAAAAGAAACCTGAGACGACAGGGACCAAATGAACATGAGTACAACCGTTTTGACAATTGCTGACGCCAAGAAGGCAAACATTTCGGTGATCGAAAACGGGCGGGGAACGCAAGCCGTCCATGATGTGGTCGTGGCCATGCGGGCCAATCGCCGCAGCGGTTCCGCCAACACCAGGACCAAAGCCGAGGTAGTCGCTTCGGGTAAGAAGCCTTGGCGGCAAAAAGGGACTGGCCGCGCTCGGGCGGGTTATACTTCGTCACCGATCTGGACAGGTGGAGGGGTCGTTTTTGGTCCCAAGCCAAGAGACTATTCGAAGAAAGTTCCAAAGTCGGTGAAGCGTTTGGCTTTTCTCAAAGCGCTTAGTTCGCGAATCCTCAATGGCGACGTACTGGTCGCTGACTCCGTGGCGGTGAGCGAGCCGAAAACGAAAGCATTTATCAAGCTGCTTCGTTCGCACACGGAAGAAGAAAAGGTGTTGATCATCGCAACCGATTTTGATGCCGGTACTTACAAGGCGGCGCGAAACGTTCAGCTCGTGCTTTTGAATACGCCGGCGGAAGTCAATACCGAGCAGTTATTGGCGTTCAAGAAGATTATCGTGACCAAAGAGGCTCTTACCAAGCTGGCAGAGAGGTTGGCATGAACGAACCGACACACATCATTTCAACGATCCGGCTCACGGAGAAAGCGAGTTTATTGGGGGAAAGACACAATCAATACGTGTTCCGTGTCGATCCCAAGGCCAATAAGCTTGAGATCAAACAGGCGATCGAGCAGCTTTTGGGCAAGAAGGTAATCCGGGTGAACACCTGTCAATACGCCGGCAAAAAGAAGCGTGAACGCCGGGCAGATTTCGGCCGTCGTCCGCATTGGAAGAAGGCGATCGTCACCCTGGCTGAGGGAGAGAAGATCGATCTCGCTTAGAGGACTAAAAGATGGCACTCAAGAATTTTCGCCCACTAACGCCGACGCAGCGTTTTAAGCAAACGCCGGGCTTCGATGAGATAACCAAGGATCGGCCGGAGAAATCTCTGCTTGAACCGAAAAAGCGGACGGGTGGCAGGAACAACCATGGTCGCCTGACTTCTCGCCACATCGGAGGAGGACACAAGCAGAAGTACCGAATCATCGATTTCAAAAGAAAGGTCCGCGATGTGGAGGCTACGGTCGAAGGAATCGAGTACGATCCAAATCGATCTGCCCGGATTGCCCTTTTGAATTACGGAAATGGCCAAAAGGCGTACATCCTGGCGCCGAACGGCCTGAGAATTGGGTCAAAAGTTGTGGCCGGTGAGGCTGCAGCGCCGGAAATTGGGAATGCTCTTCCTTTGAAGGCAATCCCCTTGGGAACGGTCATCCACAACGTCGAAATCATACCGGGCCGCGGGGGTCAGGTGGCCAGGAGCGCAGGACAGCAGGCCGTGCTAAACAACCGTGAAAGTGGCTACGCTTTGGTTCGATTGCCATCCGGCGAAATTCGCCGGATCAATGAGAACGCTTACGCGACAGTTGGACAGGTTGGCAACACTGACCATATGAACGTCTCGAGCGGCAAAGCGGGTCGGACCCGTTGGCTGGGTCGTCGCTCACGAGTGCGCGGTATGGCCATGAACCCGATCGATCACCCGATGGGTGGTGGCCAAGGTAAAAGTAAAGGCGGCGGTGGCCGGCATCATCCGGTGAGCCCGTGGGGCCAACTGGCTAAAGGCTTCAAGACTCGTCGGAAACATAAGCCCAGCGATGCGTTCATCGTCGAGCGGCGCAAGAAGAAGGCCAAAAAGAAATAAGTTATGGGTAGATCACTTAAGAAGGGCCCGTTCGTCGAGCCGAAGCTGCTGGAGAAAATCGATAAAATGAACAAAGGCGTTGCGAAGAAGCCGATCAAGACCTGGTCGCGCCGTTCGATGGTCACTCCTGATTTTGTAGGACATACGTTCTTGGTCCACAACGGCAAGATTTTTAATTCCGTCTTCGTGACGGAAAACATGGTGGGACACAAACTGGGAGAATTTTCTCTAACTCGCCAGTTCAAGAAGCACGGCGCGCATACAGCAAAGGTGGCGAAATAAGAAAGAGATCAGCAAACATGCAAGTAACCTCGACCTATCGGTATGCTCGTATTTCGGCTTTCAAAGCGCGCGAAGTAACTCGCGCGATCCAGGGCCGATCTGCTTCGGACGCTCTAGATCTACTGACCTTCAGCCCGAAAAAGGCCGCGCTCTTGGTCAGGAAAACCCTGAAGAGCGCGATCGCGAACGCCGAAAATAACGCTTCCCTTAAGGTTGATACGTTGCTGATCAAAGAGGCGGTGGTCGGGGAGGGGCCGACCTACAAGCGATTTCGTGCTCGTGCCAGGGGTAGCGCCAGCCCGCTGCGTAAGCGCACCAGCCACATTCGAATTATTCTGTCGGATGATATCGGGTCGGATGGACGCAAGAAGTCGGCAGAAGATGTGGACGATGTCGCTTCAACCGAATCAGCCGCCGCGCCAAAGGTCAGGCAGCAAAGAACGTCTGCTGTTCGGGGAAAAAGCAAAGGGACCCCAAGAGCTCAGGTGAAGAAGAAGGACACCGAAGGGGCAGAAGCGAAGACAGAAAAGAAGGCGGAGAAGAAGCCGACGAAAAACAAAGATTGATTTTATGGGACAAAAAGTTAACCCCATTGGGTTCCGGCTCGCGCTGAATAAAGACTGGCGATCTCGTTGGTATGCTTCCAGCAAGGAATTTCCTGAGTTCCTCCACACCGATTTGCGCGTTCGGCGCTTTGTGAAGCAGAAGTTGGCCCTGGCTGCGGTGTCAAAGGTCTTGATTGAACGTGCGTGGAACAGCATCCGCGTCACTATTCATACGGCACGTCCTGGGATTGTGATTGGTCGCCGCGGAGCCGAAATCGAACGGATGACCGAGGAGATCACGCGCATGTCTGGGGGAAAGCAGGTCAAAATTGACATCCAGGAAATCAAGACCCCTGAACTCGATGCTCAGTTAGTTGCAGAAAATGTTGCGCTCCAGATCGAACGCCGCATCTCGTTCCGGCGAGCAATGAAAAAGGCGGTCCAAACGACCAAAGACTTTGGTGCACTGGGCATTAAAATCCGCTGCTCCGGTCGTCTGGGCGGGGGCGAGATTTCGCGCGCTGAATGGTACCGCGATGGCAAGATCCCTCTGCATACCCTGCGTACGCCGATCGACTACGGATTTGCTGAAGCAAACACCGTCTACGGCAAAATCGGAGTGAAATGTTGGATTTGTAAGGTAGAAGCGGCTGCTGACCGTGACCAAAAGAAAGAGGCGAAACCGGAAGGTGCCGCTCCAGAAGCCTAATCTTTAGATAGAGAGTTCTTATGCCGTTGATGCCGAAAAGAGTGAAGTACCGGAAAACCCAGCGCGGAAGCCGCGCGGGAAGTGCTTCTCGGAACATCTCGATTGCCTTTGGTGAGTATGCGCTGCAAACCTTGGAGCGAGCCTGGATTACGAATATTCAGATCGAGGCGGCGCGCGTTGCGTTAACTCGCAACATGAAAAGAAAAGGGAAGCTTTGGATAAAGATCTTTCCGGATAAATCGGTGACAGCACGGCCGCCCGAAACTCGAATGGGTAAAGGAAAAGGCAATCCGGAACATTGGGTGGCGACAGTGCGGCCTGGTAACATAATTTTTGAACTCGATGGAGTGACGGAAAGTGTAGCGCGTGAATCTCTGAGATTGGCTGCCACGAAGTTGCCGGTGCGAACCCGGTTTATCGCGCGGCAGCACGCGGTAGCCGGGTAATCGGCGAGCACGGGATCGAAATGAAAATAAAGGAACTTCGCGAACTAAGTAATGATGAGTTAATCTCCAGGCGCCGGGAATTGCGTAAGGAGACATTCAATCTCCGGCTCCAGCAACAAGCCGGAAGCATTGAGAAACCCAGCGTGCTTCGCGCTCATCGCCGCGAAGTAGCGCGCATCGAAACCATTTTGAGCGAGCGAACGCAAAAGACCGCTGCCTGAGCGGCGCTGGCTGGTTGAGGAAATAGTAAAATGAATCAAGAGACTGTGCATTCTGAAGGTACTGCCACGGCGCCTGCTCCGCAGACGCAGCAGTCTGTACTTCCGAAGCGGCATCTTCGGAAAACGCGGGTCGGCCAGGTCGTATCCAATAAAATGGATAAGACGATCGTCGTCGCCGTTATTCGTCGGGTGCCCCATCCTAAGTTTGGTAAGATAGTCAAACGAACCAAAAAACTCTACGCGCACGACTCTACCAATCAGTGCGCCATTGGAGACCTGGTTCGAGTGGAAGAAACGAAGCCGTTAAGCCGTTTGAAGCGCTGGCAATTGGTCGAGGTGCTCAAACATTAGAGGACCGACGAGATGATTCAAATTCGATCAAGACTTGATGTGGCCGATAACACGGGCGCCCGTATGGCCACGATGATTGGCGTGATTGGCAAAGCATCTTTGTACGCATCGATCGGCGACGTGATCACTTGTAACGTCAAAGAAGCTGCGGCCAACGGAACGGTCAAGAAGGGCGAGGTGGTTCGTGCGGTAGTTGTGCGCACGAAGCAACCGGTCAAACGGGACGACGGTTCTTACCTTCGTTTTGACAACAACGCGATTGTGATCATCGACAAAGATCAAAATCCACGCGGTACCCGAATCTTCGGACCGGTGGCTCGTGAATTACGCGAAAGGAACTTCATGAAAATCATTTCGCTCGCTCCGGAGGTGCTATGAGCAGGTTGAAATTTCATGTCAACAAGGGAGACGATGTTGAGGTGGTCTCCGGTAACCATCGGGGTGCGACGGGAAAGATCCTTCAGGTTTTACCAAAAAAACAACAAGTATTGATCGAAGGCGTTCGCATCATCAAAAAGACGGTCCGGAAATCGCAAGACCATCCCAATGGTGCGGTCATCAATCGGGAAGGGCCGATCCATATCTCGAATGTAAAGATTGTGGAGAAAAAGACGGCTAAACGATCAAAGAAGGCCAAGGAGTAAGCGATGGATGCCGAATTGTTTAAAGAATACAAGGAACGAGTAGTGCCGGCTTTGCGCGAGCGCCTTGGGTACAAGAACTTGTATCAGGTGCCGCGAGTCGAGAAAGTAGTCATCAATACCTGCATCTCTACGAACTCGAGTGATGTGAAACAGGGTCTGGAAGACGCGAAAGCCGAGTTGGCCTTGATAACCGGACAACGGCCAGCCGAGACGCGTTCCAAAAAGAGCATTTCGAACTTCAAGCTCCGAAAAGACCAACCGATTGGAGCGAAGGTTACATTGCGGGGAGCGCAGATGTATGAGTTCTTACAGAGATTTATCAAGATGTCTCTCCCGCGCATTCGAGATTTTCGGGGCGTTTCGCCGCGCGCGTTTGATGGTCGAGGAAACTATACCCTGGGCGTGTCGGATCAGTCTATTTTCCCGGAGGTAGAGCTAGACCGAATCAAACGTAACATCGGTTTCGACATCACGATCGTCACCACCGCTCAAACGAATGAGGAAGCGAAAGCACTTCTGACCGAATTGGGAGTTCCTTTCAGCGACCGCAAACTAGCATCGCAACAGAACGAGTAGAAAGATTCGCAAATGAGTACTTTATCTGATCCAATCGCGGATTTTCTCACGCGGCTTCGCAATGCGTCTCGCTCACATCGGTCGGACGTGGCAGTCTCCTATTCTCGGATGAAGGAGCAGATTGCTCGGATCCTGAAACAGGAAGGCTATATCACCGATTTCGAGGTTGATAACACGACGACGCCAGCGGTGCTCAAATTGACAATGAAATTTGTCAATCGGACGCCGGCATTGACCGGTGTTAAACGAGTGAGTCGCCCTGGTCTGCGCAAATACGTCGGTTCCAAAGACGTGCCGCGGGTTTTGGGCGGGATGGGCGTGGCGATCATCTCTTCCTCTCGTGGACTGTTAACTGGACGCGACGCAAAACGTGAAAATGTGGGCGGCGAACTGCTGGCCGTGATTTGGTAAGGAGGGATACAAATGTCGCGAATCGGTAAAAAGAGCGTATTGCTTCCGGAGAAGGTGAAACTGGAGATTTCTCAATCCGGCGACGTCAAGGTCGAAGGCCCGAAGGGAAAGCTCGAATGGACCCTACCCACGCAGATTAAACTGCGGGTCGAGGGGAAAGAAGTGAGGCTTGAGCGCTCAGAAGAAGCCCGTAGCATTCGAGCTCTGCACGGGCTTTCTCGCAGCTTGGTTCAAAATATGGTAACCGGAGTCAGTGAAGGCTATCAAAAAGAATTAGAAATTCACGGGGTAGGCTTCCGAGCTCAACTGCAAGGTAAGAATCTCAACCTGAACTTGGGTTATTCTCACCCGGTGGTATTCAGTATACCTGAAGGAATAAAGATCACTGTGCAGGAGAACACCAAACTTTTGATCGAAGGAATTGATAAGCAGAAGGTCGGGCAGGTTGCCGCGGACATTCGGGCTTATTATCCGCCCGAACCGTACAAAGGTAAGGGGATTCGCTACGTCGGTGAGCAAATCCTGCGAAAAGAAGGAAAGACGGTTCAATAGGCAACCGAGAGCGATACGATGCGGACTATTAATCGAATTAGAATCAGGCATCAGCGGATTCGCAAGCGGCTGTTGGGTACCAGCGAACGACCGCGCCTAAGCGTACATTTCTCCGGACAGCACATTTACGCGCAGGTCATTGATGATGTTGCCGGTAAGACCTTAGCGGCTGCGTCGACCGTAGAAGAAGGTGTTCGAAGTGACCGGCGCGGATACGCTAACGTCTCGATGGCAGAGAAAGTTGGCTCATTGGTGGCGGAAAGAAGCTTACAAAAAAATGTCAAGGCAGTCGTCTTTGATCGAGGAGGATTTACTTATCACGGGAAAGTGAAAGCCTTCGCCGATGCGGCCCGATCGGCCGGATTGAAATTCTAATATATATGGCATACGAAGAGAGAAATCGCCGCAACGACAATGCGGAGCGCAATCAGCCCAAGAGTGATACCACTGAGAAGGTGGTTTTTATCAATCGCTGCGCGAAAGTAGTCAAGGGTGGTCGCCGGTTTAGCTTCAGTGCGCTCATTGTCGCGGGCGACCACAAAGGACGAGTTGGGTACGGATTTGGTAAAGCAAACGAAGTGTCGGAGGCAATCCGGAAAGCTTCGGACGCAGCTCGCAAGGCGATGGTCCCGGTCGCGATCCATGAAAATACTATTCCGCACGAAGTTATCGGCGAGTTCGGCGGAGGCCGCGTCTTACTGCGACCAGCGTCACCGGGGACCGGTTTGATCGCGGGAGGAGGTGTTCGTGCGGTGGTGGAAGCCGCCGGTATTCGCGACGTTTTAGCGAAATCTTTGGGTTCCAGCAATCACGCCAACGTCGTGAAAGCGACCATGGAGGCTCTTTTGGCGTTGCGGCAACGTCAGGACATTTTGAAGCTTCGTGGAAAAGATGGTTCCCATTAGTTGGTGGCTCCCTGGAGTCATCATCAATTGCTTCTGGAAAGCGGTTTTATGCAACTAAACAATTTGAAGCCTCGCCCGGGGGCGAAGCATCGGGTTAAGCGCCTCGGCTGCGGCGAGAGTTCCGGCCATGGCAAAACGAGCGGAAAAGGCCACAAGGGCCAGAAAGCGCGGTCTGGTGGCAGTATTCGACTCGGTTTTGAAGGCGGCCAAATGCCCTTGATTCGACGTCTGCCAAAACGGGGTTTTAACAACGCGGCCTTTAAAACAAAGTACGCGGTGATTAATCTGGATGAGCTGGAAGTTTTCGAGGCAGGTTCCCAGATCAACGAGCAAATTTTGCGGGAAAAAGGGCTAGTCAACGGCAAAATCGATGGGGTGAAGATACTTGGTCGCGGCGAGTTGACCAAAAAACTGATGGTCGAAGCCAATAAATTTAGTGAATCGGCGCGTCAGAAAATTGAACAAGCTGGGGGCTCGGTTGTGCTACGCGGTTAAGCGGCCCTTCAAATGATCTCCGCTTTCTTCAACATCTTCAAGATTCCTGAGCTGCGCCAACGAATCATTTTTACGTTGGTGATGCTCATCGTCGTGAGGGCTGGGGCAGCAATCACTATTCCGGGGGTGAATGCCCACGTATTGAACGATTGGTTTCGGACCCAAACGTCCAACCCTACCGCTGGTGGCATTGCCGCATTGGCGAATATTTTTGCCGGAGGAGCCTTGGAGCATTGCGCCATTTTCTCGCTTGGCATCATGCCGTATATCAGCGCGTCAATCATGATGCAGCTGCTGACCGCAGTGATTCCGCGCCTGAACAAGATGGTGCGCGAAGAAACTGGTGGGCGTCAGAAAATTACCCAGTACACCCGCTACGTCACTTTGGGCCTCTGCATTTTTCAGGGATTTCTGTTGGCTGCTTCGATGGAAAATCCGACGTCGAACCCCTTCCTCCAGGGAATCGGAAATTCGATCGCCAAATTTGGGCCACTAGTTCCGGATGGGGGGATCGGGTTTCAGATCATCGCCGTGATTACTTTAAGTGCCGGCACCATGTTCCTCATGTGGATCGGTGACCAAATCACTGAGCGCGGAGTTGGCAACGGCACTTCCATGATCATTACCGTCGGTATCATGGGTAGCGTCCCCGGGGCGATTGTTCAGGTGTGGAATACGTTCGTTCCACCGTCCGGTACCCCGAGCCAGGTGAGCCCGATCGTATTAGTCCTGATGGTTCTTTTCCTCGTTATCGTGATTGCCGGTGTGGTCGCCATCACCCAGGGACAGCGCCGGATCAGTATTCAGTATGCGAAACGGGTGGTCGGACGGAAAGTTTACGGTGGACAAACTCAATATCTCCCGCTGAAGGTCAATGCGGTCGGCGTTATGCCGATCATCTTCGCTCAAGCGATTCTACTCTTTCCTTCGACAATTCTGAGCATGGCGTTCCGAAACTCTGAGTGGGCTAATACTCTGGCGGTTTCGCTTGCTCAAGGACCGGTCCATTACCTTGTCACCGGCCTTTTGATATTCTTTTTCAGCTTCTTCTGGGTGGCAATCCAATTTCAACCGACCCAGATCGCTGATGACCTTAAGAAGAATAACGGCTATATCCCCGGTTTTCGGCCGGGAAAACCAACCGCGGATTTCCTCGAGTACACGTTAACTCGAATCACCTTTGCCGGAGCCGTCTTTCTGACGCTGATTGCGGTGATTCCGGAACTATTGATGACCTGGTTCGGTGTTCCTCGCCTCACCGCGCGATTCTTTGGCGGAACGAGTCTGCTGATCATTGTGGGTGTTATTCTGGATACAATGAGACAGGTAGAGACTTACCTGATTCAAAGGCACTACGATGGATTTTTGCGCAAGGGCAAGATTCGAGGACGGTTTGATCGGGTGGGCGGCTCTCAAGGGAATGCCGTACGCGAAGGAGCGTTGCTCTGGATGTGCGTTGGAGCTGCCGCACTAGCGGTGGCAGGAGTCGCGATATCGATATTCGTGACGCAACACTAGCGCCGGAGGGTGAAAAGGAGAATTGTGCTTCTGGGTCCGCCCGCTTCCGGAAAGGGAACACAATCTGAGTTAATTCAGAGAAAGTTCCAAATCCCAGCCACTTCAACGGGTGCCATCCTCCGACGCGAAGCCAAGCTGGATACTTTGGTGGGTCGGGAAGCCGATCGCATCATCAGCAAGGGCGCCCTGGCGCCGGATGAGCTGGTTCTCGGATTGGTCGGACAATGGCTCGATCAACATCGTGAGGCGTTTCTCTTTGACGGTTTTCCACGCACTCTCCCCCAAGCCGTCGCATTCCAGCAAATGCTTCAGGCTCGTGGTACTCCACTCGATTTGGCTATATTCCTGGAAGCCTCTGAGCCGACGATCGCCTTTCGGATGGCACATCGTTTGACCTGCTCGCGGTGCGGAAAGGTGGTGAGCATTGGCCGGCACGTGCAGAGTGCGTCAGAGCGATGTCCCAACTGCGGCGGAAAGCTCGAAGTCCGCTCCGATGATAATCATGCCGCCCTCGCTTTGCGCCTCGAGGAATTCCGAAAAAAAAGCTTACCATTGATCGATTTCTATTCGGAACGAGGTTTGTTGGCAAAGGTCGATGCCAATCAGGAAACGGACCGTGTATTTGAACAGATCAGTCGCTTAATCCAGGAATGATCCCGATAAAGACGGCTTCAGAAATCGAGAAAATGCGGGCTGCTTGCCGCTTGGCGAGTCGGATCCTGGACGAGATTTCTTCGTTGCTCGCGCCAGGGATAACCACTCGGGAAATCGATCAGGCTGCCGGTAAACTAATGGTAGAGGCTGGCTGTCGCAGCGCGTTCCTCGGCTACAAGAAATTTCCTGGACAAATTTGTATCTCGCTGAACGACGAGGTCGTGCATGGGATCGGCGGCTCTCGCCGAATCCAGTACGGAGACGCAGTCAAGTTGGACATTGGAGTCATTTTGGATGGCTTTGTCGGTGACACCGCCGCGACGGTTCCAGTCGGGATCATCCATGAGGATGTTCGGCGATTGCTGGAGGTGGCCGAAAATGCCCTTTATCTCGGCATCGAGAAGGCGCGAGACGGTCGCCGCTTGGGCGAGGTTTCTGCAGCAATCCAAGACGAAGTGGAGAACCATGGATTTAGTGTAGTGCGCGAATTTGTGGGCCACGGCGTCGGACGGCGGCTCCATGAAGAGCCGCAAATCCCGAACTATCGAACGCCGGGAGTAAACGCGAAATTGCGGGCAGGAATGACTTTGGCCATCGAACCGATGGTAAATCTTGGGAAGGCGGCGGTGAGGTTACTGCAAGATGACTGGACAGTGGTTACTGCCGATCACTCGCCTTCCGCGCATTTCGAACACACGGTACTAGTGACGAAAGGGGAACCTGAAATTCTGACATGGCGCGAAAAGACGTCATCGAAGTTGAAGGCAAGATAGTGGAACTGTTGCCTAACACGATGTTTCGTGTGCAGCTGCCGAACGGCCATAAATTACTGGCCCATGTCTCGGGAAAAATGCGGCTGCACTTCATTAGGATCTTGCCAGGAGACAAAGTTATGGTAGAGATGTCACCTTACGACCTAACGAAAGGCCGAATAACCTTCCGGCAAAGGTAAGGTTGTTGGATAAAAAACGCTCCCGGGAGGGTTGCTCTGCGGGCTGCGTTTTTTTGTCCCCCGATAGGGCGAGGCTCCTGCCGAGCCGAGAATCTGAAGCGATGAAAGTGAGACCATCAGTAAAGCGGCTTTGTGAGAGCTGCAGAGTGATCAAACGCAAAAACGTTGTCCGCGTGGTTTGCAAGAATCCGCGCCATAAACAACGGCAGGGCTGATCTGCGAAACCATCGAAACGGAGCGAATAGAAATTTATGCCACGGTTACTCGGAGTCGAAATTCCTGGAGACAAGCGAATCGAAGCATCCTTGCCTTACATTTATGGAATCGGTCCCAAGACAGCGAAAAAGATTTTAGATCAGGCTAACGTTGATCCAAACGTTCGTGCAAAGAACCTGACCCCAGAGCAATTAGGCGAAATCGTACATGCGATTAATGGGAGTGGTTTGCTGATCGAAGGTGATCTGCGACGGGAAATTCAAGGAAACCTGAAGCGCCTGCAGGCGATCCGTAGTTATCGCGGAATTAGGCATATCCGCGGACTTCCAGTTCGAGGTCAACGAACTTCGACCAACGCACGCACCCGAAAAGGCCCACGGAAGACAGTTGGCGTCCAGCGAAACAAGGACGCTAAAGCGGGCAAAGTTTAAGAAAGTATTGAGACATGGCGGACGAACAAACTGCACCGGCATCCGGTACGAGTGAGCCCACGGGAACTGGTGCCGCCGAGCCGAAGGCTCCGAAGACAACCAAGACAAAAACGACGAAGAAGGAAGGCGCACCACCTTCAACTGGAGCGGCTGCGGCGGCCAAGCCAACACTTTCGCTGACCGGAACAGAGGCAGAAAAGCCCAAGATCATCAAGGCTAAGGGAAGCAAAAATGTTGGTACTGGAATTGCACACGTCCTGGCCACTTTTAACAATACGATCGTTTCCATCAGCGATTTGACCGGTAACGTGATTGGTTGGTCGAGCGCTGGAAAGGTCGGTTTTCGTGGATCTCGCAAGAGCACTGCTTATGCAGCGCAATTGGTGGCCCAAGACGCTTGTCGCCAAGCCATGGGGCATGGTTTGAAAGAAGTAGAGGTTTTGGTCAAGGGTCCCGGTGCCGGGCGAGAATCTGCCGTACGCGCAATTCAAGCTATCGGTTTGGACATCTCTGTAATCCGCGACGTGACTCCGGTGCCGCACAACGGGTGTCGTCCACCAAAACAACGTCGCGTCTGATTGGAGAATTTACATGGCTCGTTATACAGGTCCTAAGTCGAGAATAAGCCGTCGTTATGGCGTTGCTTTATTTGGTCCGAGCAAAGCTCTTGAACGTAAAAACTATCCGCCCGGCATGCATGGGCCGAAAGGATCCCGCCGCAAGCGCTCCGACTATTCGGCCGCTTTGGCGGAGAAGCAGAAGCTCCGATTCCAATATGGTCTAATGGAGCGGCAATTTCGCCGCTACTTTGAGAGTGCACTCCGCAAACGCGGCGTTACCGGCGAAACTTTGCTGCAAATGCTGGAGACACGACTTGATAATGTTGTCTACCGGCTCGGGTTCGCGAACTCTCGGAATGCAGCGCGACAAATGGTGTCGCATGGACACGTTGCGGTTAATAATCGAAAAGTTAACGTTTCATCTTTCAATTTGCGCGCCGGCGATGTCGTGACCGTCAAAGATCGGCCAGCCTCACGCCGCTTAGCCACCCGGAATCTCGAATTAACGCAGATTCAGCCGATTCCAGATTGGTTGGTGGTCGACAAGGATCAGTTCCAGGGCAAGGTGGTGCGCATACCTACTCGCGAAGAGATCGCTCCGATCGTGAATGAACAATTGGTGGTCGAGTTGTATTCTCGTTAGTCGGTAGGGATTGGGCCTACCCCAGCCGTTGGCGTAACTCCAAATACAGATTCTCGATCTCTGCCTGGGTGTACGCCAGATACTCATCGACCGCCTTGTAAATCGCTAGCTCTCCGGAACGCACGCGGGGCAGGACCGTGAGAGTAAAAAGTGTGAGATGCGGATGAGCTGTCTCCAGCTCTCGCTGAATGATCTTGGCCATCGGGCCTATTCCCTCATGAAATTCCGGAGAAGCCAGACTCTCCGCCACTGCTTCTACCGGATACGCAACACGGCGCAGTTCGGTCCACCACTCACCCTCGCTCCAATTCAGAATTCCGTATGCGGCCCGCCAATCTCCGTCAAAAGGGAACCCGACCGACCCGACGTTAAAGACCCAAGTCGGTCCGATTTGCCTCTGTAACGGTAGATGCGTGTGCCCGCAACAAAGCACCCTAGGCATAGGTTTGCCGAGCATATCAAACGCCTTTTCAACGCGCGTCGAGGGGGAAAAACCTTCGGCGTTAGAACGAGGCGAACCGTGAGCGATACAGACAAATGAACCGTCCGGTCCGCTAAGCTGGATTGCGATCGGCAAGGTTCGCAAGAATGGGATTGTTTCCGAAACTCTTTCCGCGGTCCAGCGTGCCGGTTGCCAGGCATAGAGATCGACCGCGTGCGCTTCTCCGCTCGGAGTTTGGCTCTGCTCAATTACATAGTCTTCATGATTGCCGCGCAGGAGCGGCCAATCAAACTTACGCAACCGCTCGTAAACTTCCTTGGGAGCAGGACCTCGATTCTGGAAATCGCCGGCCACAATGACCTGATCGGGCTGCACGATTTCCAGGTCTGCAATGACCGCTTCCAGGGCGAGCAGATTGGCATGTATGTCGGCCAAAACGGCTATCCGCATTGTAACTCGGACAACCTAATTGTTCGCCTCCAGATATCGCCTCTGGATAAGTTCCAACGCCTTCGTCAGACTCATCCGATCCAAAAAATGCTTTAGCATTGGATCTGTGTCGGCGGGCAGCCGTTCTTTCAGCCGATCGATCTGCTCCGATAGCAGACGAAGTTTCCGCAATTGTGCTTCCGGATCTCTCGTTCGCAAGTCTTGATCGGAGATCACGTCGAGTCTTTCTTGTAAAGCCGACGCCAACTCTGAGTAATAATCTCCCATTTCGAAAATGTTGCGCAGCTGGATTCGCAATCAAGAGCTTTTGCTGAATTAGCTCGTTTGGTTCGCAGCTGATCCGGTCGCGGAATCACGCACCGAATTTGTCGACCATTCAGACTATGCAGCAGGATTTCGAGAGTTCGAATAGAAGCCTGGGAGTATTCGTGTAGCAGTAGAATTGCTCCGGGTTGCACTGCCTGCAGCAAACGCTCAGCCACAGTCGCCGCCTCCTTTTCGCGTGTGTCATAGGCCCGAGCACTCCAGCCCACGAGAAACAGATTACGAGCCGAAAGGATGGGATGGAGGTACGGATTCTTCATACCGGTTGGTGCTCGAAAGAGGCATGGAATCGGGAAGTCCAGGCTGGCCAGAGTCTCCTCAAATCGGTCGATCTCGTGTCGGAGTCGTTGCGGTCTGAGCCTCCAAAAATCGAACTGCGGATGGGTGTGAGTGTGATTTCCAATCGAATGTCCGCCATCCAATATCATCTGAACGAGATCGGGAGCGTCCATTGCTTTTTGGCCAATCAGAAAAAACGTCGCTCTGGCATCAAAGCGATTGAGCAGATCCAAAATCGCAGGGGTTGTACGCGGGTCAGGGCCGTCATCAATCGTTAACCAGACTTCATCACCGTCTTGGTCGAAAACGGTCATAACCGGCCCGAAGCCCTGAAATGAGGGGATGAGCGTGGTCGCGACGAGTATCACGTGGGAGAAAAATAAAATCCAAAGCCCTTCCAACAATCCAAACCCGAGCAACATCAGTGTGACAAACGGAGCCAACACAATATACCAGAGAATCGGTGTAGGACGCGTCGACATCCTCTCTTCTAATGGCTTGCTGGAATGCGCGAAAGAAAAAAGCGTCCCAATGAACGGGAATGCGCAGTGTGGATTGGAATGCGGAATACGATTACGAAATCGAAAGAGGATCGCCAATCTCCAATTTGAAGGTGTGAGCGATCGGCTCCTACTTTTGGTTGACTCCATCAAGGGAATCGAAAACGATCTTAATTGGCATTCGCTTCGCCAACCGTGACAAATTACCCGAACTTCGCTTCTCCGCGTCCCCAAGTAGCGCTGCTAATTGAAACGTCCAACGCTTATAGCCGAGGGTTGTTGCGAGGAATCCGAACCTATGTGCGGGAGGGTGCGAATTGGGAAATCCATTTCACAGAACAAGGTCG
The DNA here is from genome assembly GCA_035601575.1 of Chthoniobacterales bacterium. Classification (GTDB taxonomy): domain Bacteria; phylum Verrucomicrobiota; class Verrucomicrobiia; order Chthoniobacterales; family JAFAMB01; genus DASTDH01. The sequence continues at coordinate 47,310 of DATNNZ010000032.1, read as the reverse complement.
GGGAGATGAACCGCCTCCTTGGTTCCACAACTGGCATGGACACGGTATTGTTGCGAGGATCGAGAACAGCCGAATTGAGGAGGCTGTCGCGGCGACGAAATTGCCGGTAGTCAACGTCAGCAGCAATGCCGTCAAACGAAACTTCCCGACGGTAGCTAGCGATAGCGACGCCGTCTCCGCGGTTGCGGCGGAGCACTTGCTGGAACGTGGCTTCCGCTTATTTGGTTACTGCGGAGACATCCGATTTGATTGGTCGCTTCGTCACGAACAAAACTTTCGCAAGCATCTGCGTGAGGCCGGTTTCGACGTCAGGGTCTTCGATTCGGAGATTGGCGATGCCGAAGACTGGCCTCGCGAACAGAGTAAGCTGGTTAATTGGCTGCTCGGTCTTCCCAAGCCAATTGGGATTTTTGCTTGCTACGATATTCGTGGCCAACAACTCCTTGATGTCTGCCGGCAAGCCGGCGTACGCGTGCCGGACGAAGTAGCCGTCATCGGCCATCATAACGACGAACTTCTCTGCGAACTTTGTGATCCTCCGCTCTCTAGTATCATCCCAAATGCCCGGCGCGCCGGTTATGAAGCTGCTGAGCTGCTCGACCGCATTATGCAGGGTCAGCAAATACGCAACCAAACTCGTTTAGTCGCCCCGATCGGCGTTTTCGCTCGGAAATCAACCGAAGCAATCGCAGTGCGAGACACCGAAATCGCTCAGGCCATGCGGTTCATTCGAGATCACGCTTGCGAGGGAATCGGGGTGGAGGATGTGCTGAGGGTGGTACCGATCTCTCGGACGGTATTGGAACGTCGTTTCCAGAAATTTCTCCGCCGATCACCCTACGAGGAAATCGTGCGACTTCGCCTCGAGCGAGTTAAACAGTTGTTGACCACCACCGATCTTTCAATCGCGCAGATTGCCGATCAGGTGGCATTCTCAGGGGTAGAGTATCTGAGCGCGATGTTTAAGCGAAAGCTGGGCATTTCTCCACGTGAGTTCCGGCGATCAGTGATCGCCAAATGACGCGGTTTGCCCTTTGATCGCTCTGTACGACTTTTCGCGGAGAGATCCGACGGCTGCGTGAGCGGCTCTCTGGTGAGCGACGTACGCGTTTGCGCCGTGCGCGGGCCGGATATTTTTGTATTGTCTCTTTGCGCACTGAACGCATGAAAAAATCGCCACTGGCAATCATTCTCCTAATCGTTTTCATCGACCTGATCGGCTTCGGGATGATCATCCCCATTTTGCCGCTTTATGCCCAAAGCTTTGGAGCCCTGGAATGGCAGATCGGTCTGCTCCTGGCTTCTTACTCGTTCATGCAGTTCCTGGCCTCGCCCGTTTTGGGCGGAATCTCTGATCGGTTCGGTCGCAAACCGGTCCTGCTTTGTAGCCTGCTTGGTTCCGCCACAGGGTACATTCTGATGGCCAACGCACACTCTTTGTTCATGCTTTTTTTGGCCCGAATAATCGCCGGAATCTCCGGCGCAAGCGTCGGCACTGCGTCTGCCTATATTGCCGATATCACGCCACCGGAAAATCGTTCTCGGCGGATCGGTTTGATTGGTGCCGCCTTCGGAGTTGGATTCGTGCTGGGTCCAGCTATCGGCGGATTGCTTAGCCTTATCTCACCAGCAGTGCCGTTTTGGTTCGCCGCAGTAGTAGCCCTGCTAAATGGACTGGCGGTGATCGCGCTGCTGCCTGAACCGAAGCAGCATGCCGACCGGCTGCAAAATTTGGAGAGTGCGGGAGAAGTCTGGTCGGGATCTTTCGGTCGATGGCTTGGTCTCTTGGTTTTGACTTACTTCGTGGCGATCGCCGGTTTCGCGGTTGTCACGATGATTTATCCCCAAGTCAGTCACCGACGTTTCGATCTTAGCCAATCACAGATCAGCTGGATTTTCGTGGTTCTGGGACTGGTGGGAGCGCTCATTCAAGGAGGGGCGATCGGTCGACTAGCTAAGTGTTTCGGTGACTACAAATTGGCCGTCGTCGGTTTGGCGGTAATGGCAGTAAGTATGGCCCTAATGCCGTTTGGGACGACTATTCCATTATTTGTCTTGTTTACTATCGGCTTGGGCATCGGTAACAGCTTGGCTCAACCAACGATCAATGCGATGGCTTCCAAGGGTGCTCATGCCGGTGTTCAGGGGCGAGTCTTAGGCATCCTACAATCTGCTGGAAGTCTGGGCCGGGTTTGCGGACCGGCAATTGGCGGATTCCTTCTGGCCAGCGATCATGGCCGTCCTCCAATCGAGTATGGTAATACGCCCTTTTTGATTGGTGGACTAATAATGGCGGTGGCTTTCGTCGTCAGTCTGTCGCTCCGAGGAGTGGAACGAGCGTCGACGGAGCCTGCGATCAATGTCGGTCGCGAATTGTAGCGGCGTGATTAGGTCATGCCTAGCTGTCGGGCTTCGAAATCGATTCCGTCAGCGGCGACTGTCCCATCGGATTTTCTTCGTATGGGTTGCAATCTAGCCAATCCACTTCGCTACTTCCCGTGCCCAGTAAGTGATGATGAGATCTGCGCCTGCTCGCCGGAAAGAAGTCATCAACTCCAGGACTGCACTTTTTTCATCAATCCAACCGTTCTGGGCTGCCGCCTTGAGCATGGCGTATTCACCGCTCACGTTGTAGACCGCAGTCGGCATCTTGAACCGGTCTTTCACCCGCCAGAGTATGTCCAGGTATGGCAGACCAGGTTTCACGATCAACAAATCGGCACCTTCTTCGAGATCCAGGGCGATCTCGCGCAACGCCTCGCTGGCGTTAGCCGGATCCATTTGATAGCTGCGGCGATCGCCAAAATGTGGGGCGCTTTCGGCCGCCTCTCTGAATGGACCGTAGAAGGCAGAGCAGAATTTTGCCGCATAGCTCATTACCGGAACCGTTTGGAAGCCCCGAAGATCGAGTTCGCGGCGGATTACCGACACCCGACCATCCATCATATCGCTGGGGGCAACGATATCGGCTCCCGCTTCCGCCAGGCTGACTGCTGTGCGGGCGATTAGTTCCACCGAGGGATCGTTTACGATTTCGTAGCGGTCCTTTGATCGTTGCACGACTCCGCAGTGGCCGTGCTCCATGTATTCGCAAAGGCATACATCAGCAATAACGATTAGATCTGAAACCTCGTGCTTTAAACGGCGAATCGCCCGCTGAACAATTCCCTCCTGAGCATAAGCACCAGAAGCCGCATCATCTTTGACCGCTGGTATTCCAAATACCAGAATAGCCCGAACTCCGTCAGAATACGCCGTTTTGGCCTCTTCCACCAAGTGCTCGACGTCATATTGGAAAACGTTGGGCATGCTCACAATCGGGGTTTGGCCAGTCACTTTTTCCGAGACAAACATCGGGTAGATGCATTGCCATGGCTCAAAGGTGACCTCGCGAACGAGCTGTCTGAGAGTCTCGCTGGAGCGAAGGCGCCGTGGGCGACGAAGCAGATCAAGCATAGCTTAGTCTATTTGCCAGACGCCTCGCTGCAAATGTGTATAAGTTCCCTTTCCCGGATAATGAACCGACTCTTGCTGGTAAATCTGAATAATACTTCGACGAAGATCGCCTTATCCGATCAGGAAAGGTTACTCAAAAAGAGCGTGATTCCGACCAACCGATTGACCGCCGATGCCGTCAATCGCGTCTTGGAGAGGTGGGTGTTTGATTACGCCATTGTTGGCTCGGTTGTCCCCAGCAAAACCGGAATATTCCGGAAGAAATTACGAGGGCGCCTGGTAGAGGTCAGTGCTGCGCTCGATCTGGGAATCGGCGTCGATTTTCCCGAACCGCAAAGCATCGGAGCGGATCGTTTAGCGAACGCGGTCGGAGTCACCTCGCGGTTTGGTGCGCCGGCTGTCGTGGTAGATTTTGGGACCGCCGTCACGTTCGACATTATTTCCCACTTGCGACAATATATCGGAGGCGTAATCGCACCTGGCCTCGGCGCGATGACCGATTACCTTTACCAACGGACGGCGTTGCTCCCTCGAATTGATCTCTCAGAACCTGCCAATATCATCGGGAAATCAACCAAGGAAGCGATGTTAGCCGGAGCAGTTTTTGGATACCGCGGGCTGGTACGTCAAATCGTTACTGAGATCGTCGGAAAATTGGAAGGAAAAGCCCACATCGTTGCGACAGGTAGCTACGCTTCTTTGATCGCGGCGAAACTTCCGGAGTTGCAAATTGTTGATCCTGACCTCACCCTGGAAGGGCTTCGAATCATCGCATTACGAAATACCCCCTTATGAGTTCCGTCACGGCTATCGGATTTGATTTTGGCGCGACGACCATCAAGACCGGAGTGGTTCAAGATGGCTCGATTCTGGAAAGAGGTAAGATCATCGAGACCCGGCAAGATGGCAATACCGATGGTTTGATCCAGGAAATGATCGATGAGATTCAAGCCCTGAAAAGGAACCATCCAGAAACGAAAGCAGTGGGCTTCGGCGTACCGGGCATCATCAATCCAATTACCGGCGTCGTCATTAATCTGACCAACGTCAAAGGTTGGAAAGAGATCCCTTTGCGTTCAATTGTTCACGAAAAAACCGGATTAACGGCAAATCTCGAAAACGATGCCAAGGCAATGGCGTACGCGGAGTGGAGGCATGGCGCCGGTGCGCAGGTTCCTAATGTTGTTTGCGTCACTCTGGGTACCGCGGTGGGAGGCGCGCTGATTCTGAATGGAAAACTGTATCGAGGCGCGACATTCGTGGCCGGCGAGATCGGTCAGATGTCAATCGATTACCGAGGAGTAGATTATGTTTACGGTAATAAAGGTGCTTTGGAAGCGTATGTCGGCCATTACAAGATCGCCGACCGCGCCAGGGAAATCCATTCTGCCGGCGGAAAAGAGATTAGCGACGAACAATCTGATCCGAAAAACTTGTCCGCTGCCGCCGATCGCGGCGATAATTTGGCCGAAGCGGTTTGGCAGGATATCGGACTTAAGATCGGGGTCGGATTAACCAACGTGATTTGGCTCGTGAATCCTGATCGGATTGTCATTGGGGGAGGCGTTGCTCAAGCGGGAGAACGCCTTTTTAAATATATCCGCGAAACAATCAAGGGTCGTTGCGAAAAGACTTTTTGGGAAAAATTGGAGGTCGTTCCCGCTACTCTAGGCAACGATGCCGGAATCATTGGCGCAGCGTCCCTGGCTCTCGAGTCTGAGTTTCTGCCAAAGAGCTAGCGGCCACGTCGCTTGGTTTGCCTCCACCCGCTTTGGCACGGCCGAACCTGTGCGTTGAGTAACCTACTACAGCTCGGGCGGCGTAGGTATTGCTTAGTCGGCCTTTTGCTCTACCGATCCCGGTAGTGAGTCAGTTTCATGCCCGCGTCCGCTATTAAGCGATGCCTGTCGACCCAGTTGCCAAACCTCAATAAATCAGGCAAGTTACATTACTATGTCCCTGGCCGAGCGAGCCGCCAAAGCAGCAAAGATTGCTCAGGAGCCTGAGCTCTATAAAGTGTGTGAAGGTTGCGATTCAATCGTCACACGCCGCGTCTCCACTTGTCCGAACTGCCACGGTTATCGATTCGAGGAAGACCCTGCAGAAGTGATACGACAGGCAAAGATCCTCGGTGCGCGAGAGAAGACCAGTGTTCTGACGGAAGATCTTCAATAGCTTTCAGCCAGGAATGCGGATACCGCCTAGCTCGAAAGCGCTCCGCACCGGCAAGGTAAGTCGGTTGCCCCTCTCACGGCTCTAACGGCCGTTCCGCCAGAAGATAGTTTTGCACGTAATCGGCCACCCCCTCTTCGAGGCTGAATTTCGGACCCTTATATCCCGTAGCAAGAAGCTTCTCAATGTTTGCCTCGGTGAAATACTGATACTTACCGCGCAATGTTTCTGGCATTTCGATGAACTCGACGCGGGGCGGCGTTTTCAGAGCCGAAAACACAGCAGAGGCTAACTCGTTCCACGTCCGTGCTTGCCCGGAACCCAAGTTAAACAATCCTCGAGCCGAAGGGTTGACCGCCAGAGATAGGGTCATTTCCACGGCGTCCTTTACATAAAGAAAGTCTCTGCGTTGCTCGCCGTGCGCGTATTCGGGCCGGTAGCTCTTAAAGAGCTGGATTTTGCCGGTTTGTTGCACCTGCTCGAAAGCCTTGCGCACAAGGCTGCGCATCTCTTTCTTGTGACCTTCATTCGGGCCAAACACATTGAAGTATTTCAAACCGACCAACGAATCGAGGATTCCACGTTGTTTGGCGTACACATCAAACCGGTGTTTGGAAAATGCGTAACCGTTCAATGGACGAAGGCGATGGAGTTTTTCATCGTCGTCGTCCATGCCGGCGGAGCCATCACCGTAGGTAGCCGCCGAGGAGGCGTAGACGAAGCGCAAACGCCGTTTCACAGCCCATTCGGCAAGATCTCGAGTAAATCGATAATTGTTCCCCATCAAATAGCCGAGATCCTGTTCTGTAGTGGAGGAGCACGCACCTAGGTGGAAGACGAGGCGGACTTCGTTAAGCAAAGGGCTTTCGCCCACAACTAAATCCCGAAGATCCGAGGCCGCGAGATAGTCGTCGAACCGCAGCGGGACTAAATTCCGCCACTTTTCGTCGATACCGAGTTCATCGCACACCAAAATGTTATCGAGCGACCGGCGGTTGAGGGCCCAGACGAGGGCGCTACCAATGAATCCTGCGCCCCCCGTTACAAGGATTTTACCTTTTCCTAAATCAATCACAGTTTAAACTTTTGCACTCAACCCGTTTTGGTTCACGAAGCAAGAACCCATATCCGAATGCCCAGGATTATTCTTTCCTTCATCGTCTTACTTGTATTGAGCGCGGCGGGAGTGGCGATTTATCTTTGGCTACACCGAGATCGTCCAATGGCGGCGCCAGACTTGACACTGCTCAATGAAAGCGTACAGCGGTCGGTTGAGAGCGAATTAAGCACACCTCGGCTGAGTCTGAACCTTGTCGAACTGACCGTTAGACCGCAAGATCTCGATTCTGAAATCGAGCGGATTAAGAATTTAGCCACCAAGCTGGGGGGTAATGCCACCCTCAATCGTCTTCCCACGGAATCCGGTCAAGATTTGCTCGTCGAAATTCCTCAGTCTAGCGCCCGGCAATTTATCGAAGCAGTGCAAGATCGGACCAAGATTGTGCCGGAAGCTCGGCCAAACTCCGGCGACAAAAATCAGATTATCGAAGTGAAATTGCACACCGCCACCAAATAAATATATGTTGCTGGTCGTTTTTGCACTTTCGGCGGAGGCCCGCGTTTTCCAAAAGCGTCTGGGGCGGAGGAGGAAGCAAGAGACGTTTTTCGACGGAATGTTGTGCGGTACCAGAGTCGGAATCTGTTTCGTTGGCATTCGAGCGAGGGCCATTGCTGATTTTGAAAAGGCGGTTGAGCGACTTGAGCCAACCTTGGTAATAAACTCAGGATTCGCCGGAGCAACCCGTGCCCTCTTGGAACCGGGAGACTTTCTGATTGCTTCTAACTTCACAACCGCTCACATCGAATTGCCGGTTGGTAGCTTGGTCGATGCGATCGGTCCCTTTTACTCGGTCGAGCAGATTAGCGGATCGGCAGATAAGCAGAGACTGGGAGAGTTCAGCGTGGCGGTTGATATGGAATCGAAAGCGATCGCTTCGGTGTGCGAGCGTTATCAAGTTCCGCTTATTACGGCCCGTATGATTTCTGATGGCCGAGACGAGAGTATTCCTACCATCTTCGTTGGTGGAAAACTCAGGAGTGCAAGAGAAGCGATCGAAGCAGGCCGATTCGCCTTGCGAATGCTTCGCTTGACCCGACTTTTGGCTGACCGGTTGACTGAGCTGATTCGCGGCGCAGCAGCGAGCCAGCGTAAGCCGCTAGCCGGTCCGCCTTAGTGATCGCCCTCTCTACGGATGGCAGTCGGCTCCTAGCGGCACCGGAAAGGCTCGAGCTAGCATCGGCCTCCTTTAGAGAATTGGGAGAACCAAAGTCGGTTAAATTACTCTCGACCGTCGAGCGAGGCGGTATGGCGTATCGCGAGTTGGAGCTCGAATTTGAGAAGGCTGGTTTCCTAGGAGATTTTTATAGAACGCCCGACGGGAAGGTTCAGGAGTTTCTTCTCTTTGCTAAGTGATTCAACCGTTGGTCACCTTAATGGCCTGCTTCAGCCGGCAACCGCGCAGTTTTTCCGCCATTTCTGGAAAGTCTAACGCGAGACATGTCTTCATGGACTCACGACTCCGACTTTTTATTGCCGAACCGCGATTCGGTCCCGTTCAACAGCCGAGTGATATTAGCGCGGTGTCTCCATACGGCCAAGCCGGCAGCGAGTACCGAGAAACAGAGTACGAGCCAATAATCGTTAATCCGGGCATACGGACCGAACAATGCGACCGCGATCGGTAGGGCGACCGCCGCGGAAATCGAAGCAAGTGAAACGTAGCGGCCGAGCAGGAACACAAGCAGCCAGACGATTCCCGCCAGCAGAACAATGACCACCGGGAACAAGGCAATTACAACCCCGGTGGAGGTTGCGACGCCTTTGCCACCCTTGAAGCTCAACCAGACCGGGTAGTTGTGGCCTAGAATGCAACAGAGCGCCGCGACCAGACCAGCAAGCGTAACGGTCGCGCCAAAGGATCCGGCGAGAGAAAAGCCTACCTTTACCGAAACGAACCCCTTAAGTGCGTCGCAGAAAAAGACGAGGTAGCCCCACTTCTTCCCCATTACTCGCAGTACGTTGGTCGCTCCGATGTTCTTACTGCCGTGTTGTCGAATGTCTATTCCGTGCGCTTTGGCAACCAGATAGCCGCTCGGGATCGAACCTAACAGATAACTGACGATTACAATGAGGATCCAGATCATTGGGGCAAGCTTCCGGTCAAATTTGGTCGCAGATTTTCGTCCAAAGCGGGAGACAGCACAACTGCTGTTTAAATCGGAGCAAACCATTTTGATGACCGGCATTATTTCCGCTTTTAGAAACCGTGCGGCTTTGGCATGTTAATCGCGGCATGCTGGGATTGACTCGCATAGAACCCGCCACGATTGAAGATCTGCCTTCGCTCACAGAAATGCTCATGGATCTGTTTGCTCAGGAGTCGGACTTCCGTCCGGACTACAACAACCAAATGCGGGGGCTGCGATTGTTGCTCGAACAGCCAAACCGAGGCCGAATTTTTGTGTTGCGAAGCGCCAATAAGATCATCGGAATGCTTAACCTGCTGTTCACGATCAGCACGGCCGAAGGGGGATTCGTAATTCTCCTGGAGGATCTTATCATTGACCGGAATTTTCGCGATCAAGGCCTCGGCAGCGAACTACTGAAGTATGCTATCGATTACGCGAAGCAGAAGAATTTTCTACGCATTACTTTGCTCACCGATCGCATTAGCGAACCTTCTCTCACATTTTTCGAAAAACATGGTTTCCAGCGATCTTCGATGGTGCCAATGCGGCTCTGGCTCGGTCCTGCGGCGGCTGCTCATCTTAAGACCGGATCGGCGTAGTTAGAAAATTTCGGAATGCGGATTCCGGGAGCATGACATGCGAATGCGTAAGCGCATTCCGATATCTTCAAGCGACTTTGCCTGCCGTCTCGCTTACCTCGTGACTTTCGAATAACTGTCGAATGATGTCTTCCAGCGGCTCATCCTCAGCGCTGAAATCCTGGACATTGCCTGTTGATAAGAGTTCACGGCAAACCTCGGCTACCTTGGCGCGATCGACTTTTAAGGTTAATGAGGTAGGCGTTTGCTCAATTACCTCACCGAGATGGGGAGCGTGATTGATCGGGGCATTGAAGATAAATCGAAGAAACTTATGCCGTGCAAGTCGTTCAGTGATTTCGGCAAATTCGCCATCAAAGAACACCTGGCCGTGGTCGATGATAATTACCCGGCGACACAGCTTCTCGATGTCCTGCATGTAGTGGCTGGTCAGAATAGTGGAGACTCGTTCCTGTTCATTGTAGTGGAGCAGAAAGTCTCGCACGTTTTTTTGGCTGATCACATCAAGCCCAATCGTTGGTTCGTCCAAGAACAGGACTTTTGGGCGATGGATTAACGCGGCAATCAGTTCCAGTTTCATCCGCTCGCCGAGACTTAATTCTCGCACCATCACGTTGAGCTTATCGCGGACGTTCAGGAGGTCTACCAGTTCGTCCACGATTTGTCGGAAGAGGGTTGGAGAGATCTGATAGATTACCCGATTCAGTTCGAGCGATTCACTGGCTGGCAGATCCCACCAGAGAGAGTTCTTTTGCCCCAACACCAGGCTGAACTGGCGTTTGAATTCCGTTTTTCGTTCCCAGGGTGTAAATCCTAACACGGAAGCCGATCCTGATGTCGGAACCAGCAGGCCGGAAAGCATCTTCAGGACTGTCGTTTTTCCCGCCCCGTTCGGCCCAAGAAATCCGACGAGCTCTCCCTCGGAAATTGAAAATGAAACCTGATTAGCGGCGTAAGTAGACCGGTATTGCCGGCTGACGAGGCCCTTTATGGCGCCAAAAAGCCCTGCTTTTTTGTTATAGGTTCGAAAAACCTTGGTCAATTGGCGGGCGACAATCGTAGGAACCATAGCAGACAACTGCGCATCGGAAGATATCGGGACAGAATGCTGTCGTCGATTCCTCGCGGGTTTTCAACCCGAAGCGTCGGGAGCGCATCCCTACCGTTAGGCCGCGGTGCGAGGCTGCTTCTTACCCAGAGCCTTTTTTAGAAACGGCCGAATCTTCTCCAACGCGGCATCAGCGGTAACGCCGTGCTTCTCTCGCAGAACCGGTATCGAGCCGTGTTCCACGAATTGGTCGGGCCACCCAATTCGGACCACCGGCGTCGCGATTTGGCTGTCGGCCAGCTGCTCCACGACTGCGCAACCGAACCCGTTGTGCAGTACGTGATCCTCGAAGGTACAAATGACCTCTACTCGCCGCGCAAAAAATTCGAGCGTGCCGACATCGAGAGGTTTGATCCATCGTGGATTGATCAGAGCTACCGAGAAGCCCTGCTCTTCCAGCCGTTTCGCGGTCTCTTCGGCTAGTGCGAACATGTTTCCGAGACCAAAAAGCGCGACATCCTGTCCGTGACTTACGACTTCGGCCTTACCAATCTCCAGCAACTTAGGTTGCACCTTTGGCCGTGCTCCCGTGCCAGCGCCCCTCGGATAACGTATCGCAATCGGACCCTGGTTGTAGTTTGCCATGGTCCAAAGCATATCCACAAACTCTTCCTCGTCCTTGGGCTGCATATGCACGATTCCGGGAACCGGACGCAGGTAGCCGATATCGAATAAACCGTGATGGGTTGGCCCATCGTCGCCAGACAACCCGGCGCGATCCATGCACAGCGCCACATTGAGATTCTGCAGCGCTATATCATGAATCACCATGTCGTAAGCGCGCTGCATGAAGGTTGAGTAGATGGTGAGGAACGGCTTGAAACCTTGCGTGGCGAGGCCGCAGGCAAAAAGAGATGCATGTTCCTCCGCGATACCGACATCAAAGTATTGATCCGGGTGATTGGCGGCAAAGTGAAACAGGCCAGTACCCGATGGCATCGCTGCGGTAATCGCCATGATCTTCTTGTTGTTGTCGGCGAACTTGGACAAAGTTTGACCCAGAAGTTCAGAGTAAGTCGGCGTCGTCGCCTTTGCGGTCTCACCGGTCTCGAGCGCGAACTTGCCGAGCCCGTGAAATTTGTCCGGCTTCGCCAGCGCCGGCGCATAACCTTTCCCTTTTTGCGTAATAATGTGGAGCAAAACCGGCTCCTGCTGGCGCTTCAGAAACTCGAAGGTACGGATCAAGAGGGGGATATCGTGCCCATCTATTGGTCCGTAATAGTGCAAACCAAGATCCTCAAAAATAACGCTCGGCAGAAGGAGGTGCTTCACACCTTCTTCCACCTTATGGGCAAGCTGCTGGGCAAATTTGCCTCCAATCATTTCCACGAACTTGGCCGCTTTCTCGTGCAGATGACTGTAGGCGTCGTTGGTTACGATCCGATTTAAATAGTTGGCGATCGCTCCAACATTCTTCGCTATCGACCACTCATTATCGTTTAAGACAACAATAAAACGCTTCGTGTTGTGGGAGACGTTATTGAGTGCCTCATAGCTGGTTCCACAAGTAAAGGCCGCATCACCAGCCACGACGACGACGTTTTCTTTGCTTCCGCGCCGATCGCGCGCAACGGCCATGCCCAACCCGGCCGACAATGCGGTGCCAGCGTGACCGGCTCCATAACAATCGTGTTCACTCTCTGACCGCAACAAAAAGCCGTTCAATCCTTGATACTGTCTGATCGTGCCAAACCGATCTAGTCGTCCAGTCAAAAGCTTATGGACGTAGCCCTGGTGGCTGACGTCAAAAAGGAGTTTATCCTCTGGCGTCTCAAAAACCCGGTGTAACGCCAAGGTGAGCTCGACCACCCCAAGATTAGGACCCAGGTGTCCCCCCGTCCTTGATAGAACCGAGATCAATTCGTCCCGGATTTCCTGGGCAAGCTGCGGCAGCTGATTTTCCTCCAGCCGCTTCAAGTCCGCCGGCGACTCGATCCGATCGAGCAGGCGTGCGCTAGTTTTATCAAAAGAGGCTGATTTCATCATTCGGAGATTTTTTGATATCCTTGGGTTGTTCTGGGGAAGCTCCCTCCGGCTTAGCTGCGTCCCGAGCCAATGTTTCGACTCGGCTTTCCGCCGCTTCTAAACGTTGGTTACAGATTGCGATCAGCTTGGTCCCTTCTTCATATCTTGCCAGCAGCTCTTCGAGCGGCAACTTGGACGACTCCATCTGTTGGACGATCAGTTCGAGCCTTTCCATCGCCGCTTCAAATGACAATTCAGTAATCTGGGAGTCAACCTTCGACATTCGATGAACCGCCAACCTTATGCTGCCTCCGAGAGAAAGCAACGAAAACAGCCTACCCCAGGATGCCGCTTACCTAATGCCGAGGATCCTATCGGGACACAAGCGAAAATGGAAATTCAGAATCTAGAAATCCAGAATTTCGAAACGGGAGACAACTAATTCTCCAGCTTTAGCCTCAGGGCATTGTCTCCGTTCAAGAGATAGCCTGGCGCAAAGACCGGAAATCTCGGCTGCTGCGGCAGGCTCGGAATGACATCAAAGGTGACATTCCGCCCGTCACGATAGACCGAAATTGAAACCTTTTGATCTGCCGACAGGAAGAAAGAAGCATTGCGGACATCGGCAATAGAATGGATTTTTACCGAGCCAACCTGCATAAGAATATCTCCGGGTTGGAGCCCAATTTCTGTCGCAGGCGAGTTGTCCTCAAAACCGGTGATTACGACCCGCGATTCCTTGTATTCCTTGTCTCCATCCTCAATATTGACGCCGACCCAGCCGGGCCGGACCTCGCCGAACCTCACATAATCAGCCCGAATCTTTTCTGCGGCTCTGATCGGAAGGGCGTAGCATGCGGTCTTGTTGTCGACACTGCTGATCAAGATACCGATCACCTCGCCTTTAAGATTTAGTAGCGGCGCTCCGCCTTCTCCCTTCTGAGGGGGAACATTGGCTCGAACGAGGGTGGTCGCGAAGGGTTGCTTAGGATCGCCTTGATCGAGACCTCCGACGATTCCATAATTCGGCGTGAGTGGTAGCCCCTGTGGGTAACCGATCGTAACGACCGGAGACGCAATAGCCAGTTCGTCTGAGTCTCCGAGCGGGAGGAAGGGCGTTTCCGTATGAATCTTTAGAATCGCGACCCCACTTCGTGAGTCCGCGACCAAACGCTCCGCTGGGTAGCGACTCACCCCTAGCTCGACAATGATGTCACTTGATTCCCCAGCCACCGAATACGCGGTGTAAATTATCCCCGCCGGATCAATCACAAAACCGGTTCCCGCCAGGCGTCCGTGTTGGTCCTCGGATTCGATTCGAACGACTGCGCCCTTGGCTGATTCAAAGACCTTCTGCACATCTGCCGCGATCGCGGCAAAACTCTCTTCTGCCAAAGTTGTTTGAGACGAAAGCCAAAGCCCGCCGAGTGTCAGCGCTAGAAAAGCCGGTGCGAAAGCAATACAAATGTTACGAGAGCGAAGTCCGCTCCCATCAGCCGATATTTTCGGAAATGATAAAACGGGTTGGTTCGGCATCGAGCTAAAGGGAAAGCCGGAATCCGACACAATTACCGTGCGGCCACCGTGAAATCAAAAGCTGGCCGGCGGTTGGTAGCTCACGGGTTGCCGATCAAGAATGTAACGGGGGCGACTGGCGTCGGAGGGTTGAATGGTCGGGAAATTTTTTTGAAATTTGGTTTCCGGCCGGGAGAGCTGGATCTCTCCGCGAGAGGTAAGTTTCAGCCCGGAGTCGGAGAATTCTGTTTGCGTCACCCCGTTTGTCGAATTCCGATTTACTGCTTCCGGAGTCCAGATTCCGGTCCCCAAAAGAGCGGCCAGCACCGCGAAAATTCCAAAGGCGCCAGCGTAGGCCGACGCCGGTACACGGAAATTCCCAAAGCTGGACGACACTCTTTCGAACCAAATCTGGAACGCCGATCGACGCAGGATTTCGCTGCGCTGCCGGCAATGGAACTCTTCGAGCGCTCTCTCAAAATAGCCGGGGGGAGGTTGCTCGAATCGTTTGAGTTTGAGAAGCTGTTGGAGCTGCTTTTCGTCGAGCATCATTTCTTTCTAAACTCTTCGAGGTAATTCTGCAACTGTCGATGTGCGTAGAATAACCTGGACCGTACCGTGGCCTCCGGCACTCCTAAAATCCTGGCGATCTCCGCGTGCGGCATCCCCTGGATGTCGAACATCGTTACGACGGTTCTATGCTCTAAAGACAGCTTCATCATCGCTTCGTTCAATCTCTGCTGCAGTTCTGAGAGATCAACTTCACGGGTCGGCGTGTTTGATGCCGTAAGTTCGATGAATTCTTTGTCATTGTGGACGCTGGAATCGAGGTCATCCAGACTCATCTGGAACCGGCGCCCCCGTTTTTTGACGAAATTAATCGTCATATTCACCGCAATGGCGTGGATCCAGGTATAAAAACTCGATCTTCCCCGAAATCCACTGATCGACCGATATGCCTTGGCAAATACCTCCAGGAGCAGATCGTTCGCATCCTCATGGTTCGAGGTCATATTGTAGATCAGCGAATAGATCCGGGAGCTGTATTTTAGCCAAAGAGCATCAAAGGCCTGCGTGTCGCCGTTCTGCGTGCGGCGAACGAGGGCTTCGTCATCAAGCAAGTTGGGATCTTCCATGCCGCCGCGGGCACAAAACAGAGGCCAGCGAATCTCGTTGAGTAGTAATCTTTAAAATACTCGGCGTAAAACAATAACGCATAATGAGCCGAGAGAAGAGCGATCGAAAATGCTTCATGCTTCGATCGCTGCAAGAACCAGGCGGCGGAAAATAGTCGAGAATTGATCCTCGAGCAATCAACGAACGACGCCCGTTTCAACTCGTCGATTCTTTGCCCACGCCGACTCGTTGTGGCCCGGATCCGCCGGCATTTCCAAGCCGAAGCTCACAGTTTGTATACGGCTCCCAGGAACTCCGAGCGAAATCAAGTAAGTGCGAGCCGCCTGAGCGCGGCGTTCACCGAGTCCGCGATTGTACTCTTCAGTACCGCGTTCATCGGTAAAGCCAGCCAGAATTATGTTATTAGATGCGCCTTTCATGAAGCTGGCGATCTGGCGGAGTTTTTCTGTCTCCGAAGACTGTATCTCAAAGCTATCGAAGGCGAAATAGACTGGCTGGAACTGACTTCGATTTACGTTGTTGCCAAAGAATGAAACGCCTTCTTGTCGCTGCGAAAGCGGCGTCCCGTTCACCGTATCGCCTTCAACTCCGGCGTACTCTTGTTGTTGTTTTTTGCAGCCGCAAAGACCGACTATGAGTATGCACGTAATAGTGAAGATCTTTTTCATGAGATATTTGGAGAGGGAAATGCGTTTTCAGCGGACGGTTAGCGGGACCAAGTCGGCTCAGAAACTCTGCCTAAATCGCCGACAATTCGAGCTTCGCGCCCGGTGACAGTATCAATCATAAAAAGGCCACTCCCTCTAGCAAATAGCACATGACGAGAGTCCGGGCCCCAGACCGGTCTCTCGCCCTCATTTGCAACCATGCGAGCTGAGCCACCATCTAAATCCAGAACAGCCACCTGAAATGCCCCACCGCTTCTGACATTGAATGCGATTTTTTTTCCGTCGGATGACCAATTTGGTTCGGTGCAATAGCCAAACCCGGTGGACAATAGTCGGCTCGAGCCGCCGTCGACACTCAAGCGATAGATCTGCGGCCCCCCGCGTTCGTCCGACGAATAAACGATTTCGCTTCCATTGGGCGACCAGCTTGGCGATGACTCTACCCCACGGGCCCGAGTCAAACGGCGCGGAGAATCACCGTTAATGTTAGTGACATAAATCTCCGGGTTTCCATCTTTACTCATCGTGCAAGCGATTCGATTGCCTTGAGGCGAGATGGCCGGCCCGGAATTAGTGCCGGGATACTTGATGATGCGATTACGAGATCCGGAACCTAAATCCACCAGATAAATGTCCGCGTAGCCACTCTGATATCCAGTGTAAGCCAGCCTTCGCCCATCGGGAGAAAGATTCGGATTTACACTTATCGCGTTGTCTCTGGTCAACTGCACCGCGTTGGCGCCGTCGTAATCTGCCGTATAGATTTCTTTGTGCCCAGTGCGATTCGACACAAACGCAATTTTCGAGGTTGCGATTCCCTTTTGGCCGGTCAGCGTCTCAACCAGTTCATCAACGAATTGATGCACGGCTCGGCGCGAATCGCCACCGTAGGTTTTCTGCAAGACGACGCTTCCGGTTTTGTCAACTGCCTGTGCGCTAATGCCATTACCGGAGCCGGTTACGTTTGCTAGCACAGTTGCCGACGCGTTGTCGCCAAGAGTCAGTACACCAGAAAGCTCAATATCGTTTTTCAAAACCGCTGCCGCCGGACCCGATGCCTCTTTGATTGCGACCACCACCGCCGTTCCTTTGCGGATCGTGATAACCGGTGAGCTCGGATTTTGCGCTATAACCGCGCCAGTAAGAAGGACATAACCTGAAAGGAGGAGGAACGGTTTCATTCTGAAGCACGAATTGTCGCCTATTACCGCGCCAGTGCGACAAGTCAAACTTTGATCGTTCGCTTTGTTTTTTTGGAACGACAGGAACGCTTCGCCTATACGTGCAGTCGCCATCGTGCCGTCCGCGAAAGCCGCAACGCCCAGTCCGAACGCCGAGCGCCGAACGCCCAACGCCAAACGAACTGCCGGCTTTACATCCGGCAGAACGACTCGATAGGTTGCCAAGCGTCCATGGTCCCGCGCGTTCGCACCGCTTTCGTGCTTGGAGCAGGGTTGGGAACCCGGCTTCGACCGCTTACCAACGTCGTTCCGAAGCCTTTGCTACCGATCTTCGGAAAGCGTTTAGTGACATTTGCTTTGGATCATCTGATTGCGTCCGGTGTGGAGCAGTTCGTCATCAACACACATCATCTGGCGGAGCAATTTGCCGATTTTTTTTCGGGTGGATCCTACCGGAGAAAAAAAGTCGTGCTCATTTACGAGCCGAATTTGCTCGAGACCGGAGGCGGAATTCTCAACGCGGCGGCCCTTTTCGGACAAGAGCCGTTCCTGGTCTATAGCGGAGACATTCTCACCGATATCGATCTCGGCGCTCTCACCGATTTCCACTTCCAATCCGGCAGCATGGTGACGCTGGCGTTGCGCCATACCGGTCTTTCGACCGATCTCTCGTTCGACGCGACCACCAATCGGGTCCTGGATATTCGGGGACAGCTAGGCTCCGGTCTTCCTGGCAACGTCGATTTCGCGAACGTTTCCGTTTGGAATCCGGAAATGATTCGAAAGATTCCAGCCGGTCGTAAAATTTCTTTTGTTCCTGTCTTGGCTGAAGCGATTCGAGACCGTGACCAAATCAGCGGAGTCGTTCTGGATAACGACCGATGGTTCAACATCGGCTCTCGCGAAGAATATTTGGGAATTCACCGGACCATTGCGACTTCTCGCTGGCGTCCAAGTTACTTGACTGAGGCCAATTGGCCGACGACGATCGCCGATTCGGCAGTAGTTTCCGAAGGAGTAGATATCGCCGGTGCCTGTTGGATCGGTCCGGAAAGTCGGATCGAACCCGGGACATATTTGCGGGATGTCGTCGTATGGCCTCATTCCATGGTTCGGTCGGGCGCGCATCTGAGTGAATGCGTAGTGGCTGGCGTTGAAGTAGGACCCGGAACTTTTCGCCGAACAGATTTGGTATGACGTTGAATTTGCTTATAGATTATACGCGGCAACGGTTTCCTCATTATCACGATTCGACCTTCGATATCCGCCCGCTCGAAAAAGGAGGTTCCGATCGCAAGTATTACCGAATTCGATTCAGTGCCGATTCCTCGTTGATCCTGGTGAAATACCAGAAAGACAAACTGGAAAATATCCGATTTGTCGCGGTCGCTAACTTCCTGGACGGAATCGGCGTCAACGCGCCTTTGATCTATTTTCACGATGACGAAGAAGGGTTGATCTGGATGCAAGACCTCGGTGAGGAGGATCTGTGGCATCATCGCTCCGAATCGTGGCCAGTCCGCAGGGCTTTATACGAACGAACTCTCGATCAAGTGGTCACACTGCACCAGACCGATCCGTCTTTGGCCCGTATCTCCGATGGTCCGCCTGACTTTGATATAGCGCTTTATCGATGGGAGCAGGAGTACGGATTGCAAAACTGCTTTCGACAATGCTTTCGCGTATCGGAAGAACAGGTCCAAAAGCTTTGGTCGCGCCCGGAACTGATTCAACTTGCCCAGGAACTTGCCGGCCTTCCGCGAGTGCTCGTCCATCGAGACTTGCAATCCCAGAATATTATCATCAGCGACGACGAGGCGTTCCTGATCGATTTCCAAGGTATGCGCCCCGGCTTAGGTGAGTATGATCTCGCTTCTTTACTCTACGATCCGTACGTCAATCTGACGGACGCCGAGCGAGAGGAGTTGCTCTCTTATTACCTCGAGCGGCTGGATTCTTCGGTCGATTGCGAGCAGTTTCGCGATATCTTTTTGCGATGTGCGATACAACGTTTGCTTCAGGCGCTGGGCGCCTACGGAGTGATTGGTGTGCGCCGCGGGAAACCGGAGTTTCTGCGTCACATCCCGCCCGCAATCAAAAGTCTTCGGGAGGTTGCTTCGATGCTTCCTTCCTTTAAGTTCTTCATGGATTTCTTGGACGAGCTTCCCACCACCATTCGACCTGTTTTTACTGAATCGTGAATAAACCAGAAGAATCCACCGAACGGTTCCCGACGGTGATTATCGAAGCGATTGAGCCTTGCATCGATGGCGGTCGCTATCCCGTAAAGCGGGTGATCGGGCAAGAATTGCGCGTGTCCGCTGACATTTTCAAAGACGGTCACGATGTGCTCGCAGCAGTTTTAAAATGGCGCGTCCTTGGCAGTACGGCCTGGTTGGAAACACCAATGATCCCGGGCGACAACGACCGGTGGTCCGCAGTTTGCCATTTCACGGAGAATGCCACCTACGAATTCACCATCGAGGGGTGGGGTGACGAATTTAACTCCTGGGCGGTGGAGTTTCAGAAGAAGTTCGCAGCCGGGATCACCGATCTGGCAACCGAGACCGAGGAGGGCGCGATCTTGCTGCAGCACGCGGCGGCGCGTGCAACTCGCAAATCGGATCAGGATCGCCTAACATCCCTCGCCAAGGAGCTCCGTGCCGGTAAACCAGCCATCGGTGCCGAAATAGCGAAGAATTCCGAACTAGTAGGATTAACGTCCGCCTATCCCGATCGATCACTTTCTACCGAATCCAAACCCTATCTGCAGGTCGTGGTCGATCGGCCCGAAGCGCTTTTTTCCGCTTGGTATGAGTTTTTTCCAAGATCAGCCGAAGGTAAAGCAACGGGATCGAGGCTCCGCGATTGTCTCCCTCGCGTCGATGATGCCAGGGCGATGGGATTCAACGTGATCTATTTTCCTCCGATTCATCCCATCGGTTTCACCAAACGGAAAGGTAAGAACAATTCGGTGAATAGTGAGCCCGGAGATCCCGGAGTACCTTACGCGATTGGCAGCAAGTACGGCGGGCATATGGCAGTAGAACCGGAGCTCGGGACGTTGGAGGATTTCGATTGGCTCGTAGGCGAGATAAGAAGCCGAGGGATGGAGGTGGCGCTCGACTTTGCCATCAATTGTTCGCCCGACCACCCTTACGTTCGCGACCACCCCGAATGGTTTTTTCATCGTCCGGACGGCTCGATCAAATATGCCGAGAATCCTCCAAAAAAATATGAGGACGTTTATCCGATTAATTTCCACAACGAAAATTGGCGAGAGTTATGGGATGAAATGAAACGGATCATCCTCTTTTGGGCCGAGCATCAGGTCCGCATCATTCGGGTTGATAATCCGCATACGAAGCCGCTCGCGTTTTGGGAGTGGATGATCGCGGAAGTGCGCGCCCAATATCCGGATCTGATCTTTTTATCCGAGGCTTTCACCCGGCCGAAAATGATGAAGGCACTGGCTAAGGCCGGATTCACGCAATCCTACACTTATTTCACCTGGCGCAACACGAAGGCGGAGCTTGCCGAGTACCTCACCGAGCTCTGCGCGACCGAGATGAAGTTTTACTTCCGTGGCAATTTTTTTACCAATACCCCGGATATTCTGCCGTTTTTTCTTCAGACCGGTGGACGTCCAGCTTTTTTGATCCGCGCATTTTTGGCAGCAACCCTCTCGACCGCCTACGGTATCTACAGCGGTTTTGAGCTTTGTGAAAATTTAGCGATTCCTGATCGCGAAGAGTACCTGAATTCCGAGAAGTACCAGTTCAAGGAGAGAGATTGGAACGCGCCCGGAAATATTAAGGACTACGTCGCTAAGCTGAACCAGGTCAGACGCGAAAATCGGGCGCTGCATCTATACGAAAATCTCCGATTTCACACGATCGAAAATGATCAGATTCTGTTTTACTCCAAGGCCACTGCCGGACTGGATAACGTCCTGTTATTTTTTGTTTCGGTCGATCCGTTCCATTCCCAGAGTGGGTTTGCGTACATACCGCTTGAAGATATCGGTCTAGCGGAGAATGAGCCGTTTCAGGTCGAAGATCTGTTGACGGGTGAACAGTTTAGCTGGCGGGGTCGAAGGAATTTCGTCCTCCTCGATCCAAATACCCGGCCGGCCCATCTTTTCCGCATTCGTCGGCCGATTGGCCGGGACGGCGCAGAGATAATCTTTGGCTAGCAGCCTGTCAATTTGATGGCTTAGCTGAATGCTAGTTTGTTGACTTGATATGAGTTCTCTCTCCCTCTCGACAGACTGTTTAAACTCCGCTTCACGGAGCACGAATCAATTTAGCTACTCTTTCGCGAAGCGAAATTCCAGTCCGGCGGCTGCCGGATCTACACTGCCCTCTGGTCGCTAGCTGTATTTACTATCTACCATGCCACTTCAATTCCAATCCCGACCGGCTGCTCCCCACGTGCGAAAAGCCGTCTGGTTTATCTTCGGTGCGTTGCTCACGCTGGCTTTTTTTGGTTGCAGCAAGTCCAAGGAAGAGCTGGTGAAAGAATTAGCTGGTATGAATCTGCAGTTCAATGCGGAGGATTTCGTCCGGTCGGCGGCCGAAGACGACCAAAAGGCGTTGGCCCTTTTCTTTGCGGCCGATTTTAACGTCAACGCGCAAAATACGACCGGCAAAACGGCTCTGATGGTCGCGTGTGAGCGCGGTAAGTCCGGGTTGGTCAAACAACTCCTCGACCGCAAAGCGGACCCGAATGTCGCCGGTGTCGACGGTACTACCGCGCTGATATTGGCCGCTCAAAACGACCAGCCCGATATCGTGAAAATCTTGCTCCAGAATCGGGCCGACCCGGACAAAGAGGACAATAACGGCTGGACCGCATTGTCGACCGCGGCTTACCACGGCAGCGCGCGGTGCGTGCAAATTTTGGCTGATCGGTCGAAGACGGATTTGAGTCGAGGGCTTCTCTTCGCCACTCTATCTGAGCACAAGGACGTCGTAAAAATATTGCTCGACTACGGCGCTGAAGCGGATAGCCGCTCCGGCGACGGCCGTACCCCGCTGATACTAGCAGCTGGCAAGGGGAACAAAGAGATCGTGAATATGTTATTGCTGGCCGGCGCTGACCCGTCGCTCACCGATCAAAGCGGAGCAACCGCCGAGTCGGCCGCAGTGGCCAAAGGTTTTCGTGAGATAGCTGACTTGCTGCACGGTCGCACCGCATCCAAGCCAACCAAGAGTCCAGCCGTTGTTTCAGGATCTCCTTCTTCGTCCGCTTCTCCGTCGGGTGCCTCTCCTCCTTCTTCTCCAAATACGGCGATTTCGGATGCGGATATATTGAGGCAACCAGCTCCCTCGACGTCCGGCGGCGCATCGCCCAATCCCAAACTTGATCAGAATCCCTCGAGCGGATTGGCCACCAAAATCTCGGTTTTGGAGGTTCAGGAAGCGTTTCTCCCAGTCACACTGGAAGAGGTACACAGCAAGAAAGCGACATTGCGCGACTCGGATGGCACCGACTATAGTGTCGGCGTCGGTGATCAACTCAAAGGATTGGAGTACCGCGTCATTGATGTTCAGAGTCGAGAGGTTGATGATAAGGACGGGAATGCGGTCGACGCATCGGTCGTGAAGCTCCGGCACATCCGCACTGGCCAAACGATATCGTTGATCAAAGGAATTCCTGCTCGAGAACATGGTGCTTTTGCCGTGCTCTCGTTCACTAATAGCGGAGCCACAATGAAGGTAGAATTAGATCGCGATTTCACGTTGCCGGACGATCCTAGCCATACCTACCGCGTATTGGATATCCGTCCGACCCAGGTCGTCGTAAAGCGTCTGGACGACAACGAAGTCTGGACACTGCAAAAGTCTGCCCGATAAAACATATGAAAGTTCCATTGGAAGATTTCTTTCCGGATATCATTGGCAAAGCGCAACGCGGTCTTCACTTGGACGATGCTTCCTTAGCGCACCGCTCTCGATTGGAGCGCGATCAAATCGAACGCTTAAAAGAGGGATCGGGTGATCGAAGCCAGGTCGCTGCGCTCGGAACCGCGCTTGACCTCGCGCCCGGCGCCCTAGTGGAATCATTCGAAAAGAGTTGGGAACCTGCGGAGATCGCATTGGAAGGTCTCGTTCAATTCAATACCGATCTGCTGGGAATGACGGTGAATGTTTATTTGGTCTGGGATCCGTCCTCACGGGAAGCCGCGATCTTCGACGCCGGCATCGACGCCGATCAGCTATTCAAACGGGTGCAAACCGAAAAACTGACGATAAAAGCCATTTTCATTACGCATACCCACCAAGACCATGTCGCCGGCCTCTCTGATATCCTTTCGCGATGCCAGGCCTCGGTGTTTGCTCCAGAAGCGGAACCGGTCGTTCATTCTCAGCGGGTGCGTGAAGGATTTAAGTATAACCTGGGATCGCTAGAAATCGAAGCCAGGCTCACCAATGGGCATTCCGCCGGCGGGACTTCTTATCTCGTGTCGGGTCTGGCTAAACCTGTAGTTATCGTTGGGGATTCGCTATTTGCCGGCTCGATGGGCGGGGCCCCCAACGCCTACGAACAAGCAAAAAAGAACAATCGGGAGAAGATTTTATCTTTACCGCCGGAAACCATCATTTGTCCGGGCCATGGCCCGATGACTACCGTTGCCAATGAAAGGGTCCACAACCCTTTTTTTGCAGAACGATAAGCGCATGTCTGAATCAGGGAGTGCTTCGACCGATCTTTCTGCGCGTTGCGGAGAGCAGCTGGAAGTCATTCCGGGCGACATTGTCGAATACTTTTCCTTCGCGGCCATTTTCGAAAATGATCGGCCGGTCGAAATCGATCTGGGCTCGGGATCGGGTCGTTTTTTGACTGAAGCGGCATGCCAATACCCGGAAAGAAATTTTTTTGGTGTGGAGCGTCTCCTCGGTCGGGTTCGCAAAACACTTCGCTCCGCATCCCGATTGGGTTTGACCAATGTTCGCGTACTGCGCTTGGAGATTGATTACACGGTTCGTTTTCTTCTGTCACCGGGATCGGTTTCCCGCCTGCACCTCTCTTTCCCCGATCCCTGGCCCAAACGCCGGCATTCTCGCCGTCGCTTAGTGGACGAAGGGTTTCTCGCCGCTTCCGCTAGTGCGCTCGCCATCGGCGGAGAATTGTGGATCAAGACCGATCATGCGGATTATTTTCAGCGCATCACCAAAGCTGTCGATTCCCAAAAAGATCTTTTTGTTTGCGTGCCCTGGTCCGAAGAATACCCAAGGACTGATTTTGAAGAAACTTATCGTTCGCAGAATATCTCAATTTATCAGTTGCGTTTGCGAAAAGAGAACTGACCGCCGCGAAAGGTCTGGAGTTTCAGCGCGTCGCCGCAAAGTTCCAATGTGACTGCACCCTCCTCGCTCAAGAATAGGGTTGGACTCCGGGCGCTTCGTTCGCTTCGCTTGCCCTGCGCGTAAACGACAACTTGAGGATTATACCTGCTCTGAACGTCGGCTGGAGGAAATGAGCGTGGACTGGAAACGCAGAGTAAATCGACTGTGCAATCGTCCTTGTCCAACGAAGATCCACGATGGCTATCAGCCATCAGGAGGATCTGGTATCCTCCCATTCCCAGCAAAATCCTCGATGCGCTTCGATTTGGTGGCGCTGCGCGCACGCGAATTCCTGTCTCATCCAGATCTACGACCGTTGAATCGGTGTCCCGCTCGAAACGCCCATTGACCAGCTCAAGCTGAGTCGCGGCTCCATTCTTCGCTGATACGCAGGTGAACTGCCGCTCAAGTTGTCTGAGACATCCTTCGTGGTCCGCGTCCTGGCGGCAACTCTGGAATAGACGGAGCCGGTTGACGCCCTGATAACGGAGGAATGGCTGAGTGATACGGCGATATTTAGAGTCACTGCCCGGGTTAATGAAAGCGTCAGCGCCTCCGGCGTGCAGATAGATGCTATTGGATCTCCCCGCAGCTAGCATCACGAGCTTCGGATGATTCCGCACTCCTGGTTCACTGACGTTCGTGCTCTGATACGGAAACGCAGTAAACATATTCACCACAGCGAGGAATATGTGACCGAGCAGCCAGTTTGTATTGTTGAGGCAAACACTCGCCCACCGACAGCAAGGGGCAGCCAGAATGGATGAAATCCCGAGAGCCAACATCGAGGCGCCTAAGGGAACGGTCGCAAAATTGGCGGCGACACTGCACCAGGAAATACGATGAAAAATCACCCAGGCGAACGGTAGCGTCGCAAACCAGCAGACAGTGCAAACTGATAGCAGCTCGCATCCGTGCCGGGCAATTCGAGAAAACGCCCGCCGTGCCGGATGCAGCAGACGCTGCGGAATCCAGGGATCGGGGCGGACGGGAAGACAGAAGAGATGTGCCAGCGGTTTGGCTGCGATAGTCAGTGCGGCGACCGTAACAAATGAGAGCTGAAAACCGAGTTGGAAGAGCTGCTGTGGATCCAAGCAGAGCAGAAACAATCCGGCACCTGACAGGACGTTCTTAGCCAGCACCGGGCGCTCTAGAGCGACCCCAAAAAGCAGAATAGCGGACATAATCGTTGCTCGGAGACTAGCAATCGAAAGACCCGTTCCTGCACAATAGAGAAGCAGAGGAATAATCAGGATGATCGTCCAACGGCGACCTAGTCTGGTTACTCGCATGACCGCCCAGGAAATTCCGGCCAGCAACGTTACTTTCAATCCGTCGATTACGAACAAATGAAGGGTCCCCGTATCCTGGAGTTCATCCAAGATAGCCGGCGGAATGGTCGAACGATCACCAAAGAGAATCCCCCGAATCAACCCCTGAATGGGAGGGTCATCCTCTAGCGAGGCAACCGGAATGCTCTCGATCGCATGGCGAAGTCGAAGAGCAAATCCGACGAGTGGGTTGGCGCCTCCGCGCGAAAGGATTTGAGTTTTGCTGCCAGAAATTGCTTGAAGAACCACGTAGACGCTCTGCCGTTGCAGAAACTTGCGGTAATCGAATTCTCCAGGATTGAGCGGTTCCTCTGGCAATGCAAGGCGCCCGTCTACCGCGATAGTATCTCCGTACTGGATAGGGCTTCCATTCAGCTCGATCGAGGCTCGAAATTGGGCCGGAAAACTATCAACCTCGCGGATCTCTGCATGAAATCGCTGTTTGGTTTGGTTGGCCCAGCGAAATGGGGTCGAGTCAGATTGCGCGCAGAGAATGCAACGGTGAACATGGCGATTCAATCCGGTCATAAGTGACAGCTGAAAGCCTTGGTCGTGAGCGATTAAGAATGGGTGCCAGAAAGCAAAAAAGAGGACCGTGGCTGCGAGCGTGAACAGCGTTTTCCGCCAGACCAGAGCGGCCAGACAAAATAGACAAAACAGGCCCGCAAAGACCAGCCACGAATCGGGATACGTATCCGACACAAAAATGCCGACGCAAGCGGCGACAAAGGGGCCGGTCAGAGGAATTCGGGGACCTGATCCGAGAGTTAGAAACACATTAGTAAAGAGATATAATATGTTCGCTAATTGGATACAATAACCTAAAATAAAAATATATCTTTATTCTACGATTTTTATCCGTAATCGCCGCCGACAGATGGACCACTAACGAATAATTCTTCGTAACGACCGATGAGGCACGCTTGCAATCGGGGACGCGCTTAAGCGCGTTCGTCGACTTCAGGCGGCCTGCCGATCGCGTGTCTTGGCAGGGAATCTAGCTTGATCTATGCATATTAAATGTGCATATATATATGTATGCGAACGACGCTTAATCTCGATGAAGAACTTGTGGCCAAGGCTCGAAGCTATACCGGAATCAGTGAGAAGACGCGATTGGTTCACCTGGGATTGGAGGCGCTCATCCAACGCGAAGCCGCACTCCGTTTAGCTGCACTCGGCGGGACCGCACCGACGGCAAAAGCAGGCCGGAGACGGCGAAGTTCCAAATAATGCTATGCGCGTCCTTGTCGACACCTCGGTTTGGATCGATCATCTCCATCGTTCCGATCCAAATCTCGTCGCTCTGCTGAAAAGCACCCAAGTTGTCATGCATCCGGCAGTGCTGGGTGAGCTTGCCTGTGGGATGATCCCTAATCGCCAGGAACTTCTTTCGCTTTGGTTCGCACTCCCTTGCGTAGTCGAAGTATCCTCTGCCGAAGCGATTGGCCTCCTCGAGGATCGGCGCCTTTGGGGTCGAGGCCTTGGCTGGATCGATATTCATCTTCTCGGCTCAGCACTTGTCTCTCAAGCCAGGCTCTGGACCAAAGACCACCCCCTCCGACATGCCGCCAGGCAACTTCGAATCTCGCTCGTCACCTAGTGCACCAAGTCTGAGGCTCGTATAGCAGCGTTGGGAGCCCCGAATGCGCTCGGGGCTGCCCTAGCCTTAGACTTGGTGCACTAGCCCTGGCAACCATCGGGACCGCCTGTCTCGTCGAGTACGAAGTTCCTGGAGAACTCAGGCGCCCTGCAACTCCAGCTTCATCTTGTCAGCGGCATATAAAACTTCCGTTTGGCAAAGCGATTTACGCGCAACAGTCAGCACCGTCTCAATTTCAGCTGCGATTTCTGGCGAGGCGTGAGTCAAGATCAGCCGAGTAACTTTGCGCGAAGAAAGAAAGTCAAAGAGCGCTTGCGGCTCGACATGCGCGATCTCGCACACCAAGAGATCTGTCCCAGCTTTGAGTGGCTTGGCTAGGTCGGCCGGAGTGCCGATATCTCCAGAAAAAACAAACCCAAAGTCCGAATGCCGGATGGCTAGGCTAAAGGCGTGAAATCGCCCATTACCGAACCGATCGACCAACGCTTGCAGGTGAGTCGTCGGTGTCGGCGTAAACTCGCAATCACCAACGGAATGGACCGGCCCATCCTCCCAGGCATGGAAGCGAAGTTCGAAAGGCAAGAAATCCGGACCGATATATGATGCGCTCAACCAGTTCCGGAGTGGGTGAATCAGTTCCGCTGGCAAAAATATGGGCAGCGATGCTTGCCGGCCGACTATCCATGCCGCCTGGATAATCATCGGCAAACCGGCGGTATGATCCGAATGACCATGCGTTATCACGATCGCGTCGAGATCGGCCGGGTCGACTCCGATTTCAATCAGAGTACGAGCACTCGGTTCTCCGGCATCGATCAAGATCTTCTGTCTGCCTGTATCCAGCAATAAGCCGGTATGGTTTTTGTTCGCCGTAGGATATCCCGGCGCAGTGCCGAGCAAAGTAAGCGACGCCATAAGAGAGGTAAGGACTAAATGAAAACCGGACTACCCGGCCTAAGTGAGGAGGTCAGGAGCGCCGCAATTTATATTCGTAGCTATCCACCAACGCTAACCAACTGGCTTCGATTATGTTATCCGAAACGCCAACCGTCCGCCAGTTTTCATGGTGGTCGGTTGAATCGACCAATACCCGCGTCCGCGCTTCAGTGCCGACGTGTGAACCGATAATCCTGACTTTGTAGTCGTCGAGCGTGATCTTTTGGATCTCCGGGTAAACCGGCTTTAAGGCTTTCCGCAGCGCTGCGTCCAGGGCATTTACTGGCCCATCGCCTTCCGCCACCATGTAGTAGTTCTCCTTGCCAACGCGCAATTTAACGGTCGCCTCGCAGGTCTCATACCGATTGCGCACCGAGCGGATATAGGTGCAGTGATATTCCAACAATTCCCAAAGCGGTTCCGGATTGCTTAAGACCCTTCGGATCAATAATTCCAATGATGCTTCGGCCGCTTCAAATTCGTAACCGAGATGTTCGAGTCGCTTGACTTCCCGCAAAATCGCCGACACCGCCGGCGAACCTTTCTCCAAGGCAAACCCGAGCTCACGCGCTTTGGCGATTATATTGCTTTGTCCCGACAGCTCGGAGACGACGATGTGCTGAAAGTTGCCGACCGATTCCGGCGCAATATGTTCGTAGCTCTTTGCCAATTTTATTACCGCGTTGGCGTGCAGACCTCCCTTGTGCGTGAACGATGTAGCCCCGACAAACGGAGCTCGGATATTGTGCTGGCAGTTCGCCAGATCATCGACCAATAACGAGAGTTCCCGCAGTTTCCGCAGATCCGGCACGACCTCGATTCCGAGCTTGAGCTGCACAACGGGTATGACGCTCGTTAAGTTGCAGTTTCCGGTCCGTTCACCGTATCCGTTTATCGTGCCTTGCACTTGGACGGCGCCCGCGTGCAATCCGGCCAGCGCGTTTGCCACCCCCAATTCACAATCATTGTGGGTATGAATGCCAACCGGCACACTTAGCGCCTCGACCACCGATCGCGTGATCCCTTCGATCTCGTGCGGAAGCGTTCCTCCGTTCGTATCGCAAAGAGCCACCAGGTCAGCCCCGCTTTCGGCCGCCGCTTGGATCGCTTTCAACGCGTGAGCCGCTTCGTCCTTGTACCCATCAAAAAAATGTTCGGCATCAAAAATGACCTCTCTCCCGCAGGCCTTCAGATAAGCCACCGTCTCGCGGATCATTCGCAAGTTCTCTTCCACCGTAACGCCCAGGATCTCTTCCACATGAAAGCGCCAGCTCTTTCCGACGATAGTTACGACCGGAGTTTCCGCCTGAATCAGCAACGCGACTTGAGTGTCTTCCTCCGGTCGAAGGTTCGCTCGGCACGTACTGCCGAAGGCACACAATCTGGCCGTCTTCCACGTCCGCTTCTTCGCCTCCGCAAAAAACTCGATGTCCTTTGGGTTGGAACCCGGCCATCCCCCTTCAATGTAATGAATCCCGAAAGCGTCGAGTTTTTCCGCGATCCGAATCTTGTCCTGCACGCTGAACGAGATGCCTTCTGCCTGCGTACCGTCGCGCAGGGTTGTATCGTAAATGCTGACCTTTTTGGGATACATAAAGCCGGGAATCTTCGGTATCCTAGACCATCACGGTTTGCAAAGGGTTTCGGCGTCTTGAAAATGAGAATCCAGCTGGGAATAAATCAAATGCGAAATCTGTCTAATACGGTAGACTGGTACGTAAAGATTTATAGGTTATGAAAAAGATTTGCCTGTGGCGAACTCTAACTTTGCTGCTGGCGGTGACTGCCTCCTCCGCCTGGGCTGCTTCCCCGGCTAATATAGTTGTTACCTACGTTCACCCGGAGAAATTCAGCAGTACGTCGACAGGATATTTTACCGATTTTGTGGTTCAAGACCGGAGTGAGCGAGAGACCGCCGCCCGATTTGCCCGCGAAATGCCTACCAAGCTAGGGCCCATACTAGCCAAAGTAGCGCCCGGTTGCACATTGACCTTTCAGTTCACCGATATCGACCTGGGTGGGCGGTATCATCCTGGGCTGGGACCGAATTTCCGTCAGATCCGTTTTTACCACAGCGACGGCCGGGAGCCGGTCAGGCTCTATTTCAACTACACTTTGACCGACGCCAGAGGCCGTGTGCTGACCCACGGTTCGAGCGCGGCGACCAGTGCATCGTATGTGGGTTTTAGCCCAAACCTCACGGTTGAGGATATCCAGCTCAAATACGACGAGTTCTATTTCGAGCAGGAATTGCTGAAATCCTGGATCAAGACAAACGTCAACGTCTCCAGCCCGGCGCCAACCATCAACCAAAAGCGATAGATGTTTTGACGGGAGGGCGCACTGCCTCTCCGGTAAAGCGGGGCAGGGGGTCGCTATGCTACGCTATGTAGTAGACGGCGTCGGATGCTCGTGCACCGCAGATCGCGAGGCCGCCTTCGCAAGCTACGGCGCCCTGGCATCGGGAATTTACCCGTTCGACAGTATAAGCCGCTACCACCTGTCCCGGCCGAAGCTTTAGCGAACGAGCAAGCTTTCGGTGCCTGGTCGGGACCAGGTCCCTCCCAGCGTCCGTTCGCGGTTTATAAACCCTATCTCCGCACGATAACCGGCGTGCCGACTTTGACCGCGGCAAAGAAGCGTTTCGCCTTCGATCCCGGCATCCGAATACAACCATGTGATGCCGGGTAACCGGGAAGATAGCCCTGGTGCATTCCGACTCCGCCATAGATCCGGAGGAAGTACGGCATCGGCGCGCCCACGAAATAGGCTCCTGACGGTTTCGGATCTTTCAGCGCGTTCACATCCTCTTTCACGATCACACCATTCTCCTCGTATGCGCCGTAAACGCTGGATCGATGATTGATGTCCTTCTCGATAATGTGGTATTTCCCGGGCGCCGTGTTATGCCCTTCCCGGCCGGAGGAGATCGGTGCGCTTAGAACCTGTTCCTCCCCAGCGTAGAGATAAGCATGCTGATCCGTCAGGTCGATGACGATCGCGACTTTTCCCGCCGGCAGCCCGCGAATATCGTAAACGGTATTTTCTACCACCGAACAACCAGTCAGAAACACTGTTGCGAACGCCACCAAGGAAAAAAGCCTGTCCATTACCGCTCTTTATGCCACCCTGCCGGCAGTTGCTCAAGGTGATCAACTGATG
This sequence comes from Chthoniobacterales bacterium, assembly GCA_035601575.1. GTDB lineage: Bacteria > Verrucomicrobiota > Verrucomicrobiia > Chthoniobacterales > JAFAMB01 > DASTDH01. The sequence goes on along the minus strand of DATNNZ010000032.1, from coordinate 15,876 downwards.
GAGAGACGATTTTGATCCGGATCATTTCTGGAGGCCAAACCGGCGTTGACCGAGGAGCGCTGGATGCAGCACTGGCAGTCGGCTTTCCCGTCGGCGGCTGTTGTCCAGCCGGGCGCTTGGCTGAAGATGGCATCATTCCCGATCGTTATCCGCTCACTGCACTCGACCGCGGCGGGCCTTTGGAACGCACGTTAATGAATGTGGCGGAATCCGATGGCACCGCCATTCTCTATTTCGAGTCACTGTCCGGCGGTACGGAGAAGACACTGCAGGCATGTCTCTTTCTGCAGCGGCCTTACCTTCTAATCGATGCCGAACTCTGTTTACCGGAAGCTGCCGCTGAGCGGATCAGAGGCTTTTGTAAGCTCCATCGAATTGAGATCTTGAATATTGCCGGCCCGCGCGCAAGCCAATGGGATGATGGATTCGATTTCGCGCGGGAGACCATCAGCGAATTGCTCTCACATTTGTGAACCGTCTGACGATGACGGTTAAGTCATTTTGCTCATTCGGCGTTGCCCGCCGGGCCAATCTCAATTTAGAGTGTCATTTTAGATAAGTACAATTTTACTAACCGTTGGATAATTCGCCGATTGATCGCTACCACGGGACAGCCTCATCAGGTGTTGCGAGGCAGCCCTACTAACCTCCTGGCTCAATGTCTTGGCTCATTCAACTCTGGCTCTGGGGATCGATCGGGATCGTGCTTTTGCTGCTGGTGCAATTCATAGCTAATCTGCCGGTCCTGGTCCGGCTGCGGCCTGGACCGGTTCCGGAAAAATGTCCGCTCGTGTCGGTCCTGGTGCCGGCCCGAAATGAGGCCAGGCGCATCCGCCCCTGTCTGCAGTCCCTCCTCGCACAGGATTATCCCCGCTTTGAATGTATCGTTTTGGACGATCAATCCGACGATGGTACAGCCGGCCTGGTGCAACAGCTCGGATTCTCGTCGGATCCAGTCGCTCAATTCAGACTGGTCGCGGGCCGCCCTTTACCACCAAACTGGATCGGCAAACCATGGGCTTGCCATCAACTCTCCCAAGTCGCTCATGGCGAATTTTTGTTGTTTACCGATGCGGATACCCTTCATCATCCCAGCACTATCTCCGCCGCTATCAGCGTCGTGCTCCGGAAACGCTCCGATCTCCTCACCGCCTGGACCCGTCAAATTACCCGGACGTTTGCTGAAAGATTGATGATTCCGTTCCTGTTCGTTGCTGCTGCCGCGTGTCTCCCCCACTGGTTATTGTACTTGGCTCAACGGAATATCCAGCTTGCCCGATTGCTGGGAGCAAACTGGCTACGAAACCTCGGAACTGCCAATGGACAATTTATCTGTATCCGTCGGGAAACTTATGAACGGATCGGCGGCCACGCCGCGGTCGCCAATCATTTGGTAGAAGATGTGGCCCTGGCCCGGGCGGTCGCCGCTGCCACCGGAGAAGGGCTACGCCTCACCAGTTGTGACGGTACCGCGCTCGTCCAGTGCCGGATGTACCACTCCTTTCCCGATCTCTGGGAAGGCTTTACCAAAAACCTGTGGCCGCTCTTTGAAAACGATTTTGTCGCGTTTGCGATCTCGGTTCTCAGCCAGATCATCGTGTTCGCCCTACCTTTTTTCGTGGTTCCCTGGCTGCACAGCAAAGAGCTCTGGCTCTTAATCGGTTTGATCCTACTGCTCCGCATCTCGATTACTTTCCGCTATCGCACCTCCTGGATCAGCCTGTTGTTTCATCCTTTCGGTTACCTGCTCGCTTTAGCTATCGCCTTGAATAGCTTGCGCCGCTCTTTGGGCAAAGGTGTTACCTGGAAAGGGCGCCTCTACCAAGTGAGCGATCAGGAAGAGAAACCGCAAACCGGTTGAAGCCGGTATTACCGATGACATAGTCTGCTCCGCATGGTTCTTAAGCGATACATTAATATCGATTGTATAAAACATTTTTATTGTGCGTTTCGTACAATTCAGTTAGAAGCAACGAACGATGCTGTTTTCGTTCGCCAGTGTTGCCGTATCGCTGTGGCTAGGATTGGTGGCCGTCGCCTGTCTCCACCGGCTTTGGCGCGCTGCAGCGAATGATGGCAGCGGCTATGGTCACCGTGACTACTCACGCGCCCCCGGTGAAAACCGCCATCGTCATGGAGATCCCGACTCCGAAGGATTGATTACGATCGCTTGTCGATCACTGGCAAATGCTTGGCGTGCCATCATTAATGTCGTCCGGACGAGATTGAGTCGAGCCGCTGAATGGGTCTCCCGGAAGTTTTGCATTTCCAAGCTCTTTGGTCGTTCGGTGGACCCCTTATCCCCCACGCCCCTTGGCATCTCAAACGAAGTGCCCGGATCGCAACCGGCTCCCCCGAAGACTGAATCGCCTAATACATTGCCATCAAATCAATCGGATGGAGCCCCCAGGAGAAAGCGAGCGACGCGCATATCGCGGCAAACCGCAGAGAGCAGAACTGAATTTTCACAACCGCGCCAGCGCAAAATGAATAAGCAAGCAGCGGGAAGGGCATCTAAATTGCCTAAAGCTCATTCCGAGAAAAAGTCCAGGAAGATGAATAAGGTTGCCACGAATACAGCAAAGAAAACCGGGCGAACAAAAGCGAAGATCTCAGTAGCCTCCAGCGCATCATTGAGTCCAAAAATTAGCTTATGAATCTCTACTCGATCATCTTGCCGGCTAACGCCATATTTTTTGCGACGGAAAGCTGGCCGATATTCTTCGTTTCTCATTCAGAATCTGCTAAGCAACTGTAAAAGCGAGCAAATCGATGCCACCTAAATTTGGAAATTATCTCTTCCGGAACCTGAAAGGTCAGAGCGACGCTGCGACTGCCAACTCGCCGAGCTTGAAAGAAGCCGCCGAATTGGCTGACCAGACTATCGTATTGCGGCCACAGGATTTCGTCGGCGGTGATTCCGGCAGCGGCGCTCTGAATTGGCCGAGCTTGGATCTCCCGGAAATTCGCGTCCAATTTAGAGATACCAGTGGTTTAATGGAAGGGCGGGTGGTGATAGCCGCAGGTGTACTTCGTCGCAATTATCCGATGCTGGTTCCACCGGCAATAAGCGATGAGGTGCAGTTCCCGGTTTCGTTGAAGAGCGTTGTTCTTCAACTTCAGAATTGCTTGCGCGCAGTCAACATAGAGTCGCCCACTACACCGCCGACTGATTTCGACACGCCGATTGCTCAAGTCGCACGCGAGGACGAGGGTTTTTTCAAATTGGAGCGAGCCGCTCAATCTAATCCGGCTCGGGCGGAGACCGCGGATCAGCCTCAATTATCAGGCGACCTGAGCCAATTTCCATTGATTCGTGAAAAGCCTTTATCAACGCCCCCCAATCCTCCTGCAATTCAAGTGACTTGGCCGTCTACTGCTGCGCCTGTCTCGCCATCATCGGAGACACGCTCTGATCCGTTCAAGAACCTTCCCAAGGTCGGTGAGCGTCCCGCCGATAGCGACTCCGAAGTGAGCTCGCGGGGCTCAGAAATCCGGGCCAGCCCCGAAGTAGTAAGATGGACTGCGCCGAAAATCAGTTCCGAGTGGGTTACACAGATTTCCGATAAGCCCCTCCGACGTTTGGGATTGGAGCGTCTTCAGGAAATCTTTCTCACGGACGATTTTCTTGATGCGCGTCTGGTAGCAAAGCTGCTGCGTGCTTTTCCCAAAGTGAAAGGCGCTTTGATTCTGCTGGAAGACGGAACGGTCATCGGAGGAGATTTGCCCGAAGGGTTTCAGTTGGATGCCGCCTTCGCCGCTCCCGGTTTGCTCCGAGCGAGTCGGGAATTTGTTAATAGCTTGAGCGGTTCAAATGTCGCTGCGGTTACGCTACTTGCCGATATTCCAATCAGTGTGTTTCTAGAACACAAGGTTTGTATTTTGATCGCGCATGAAGGTCGAGGCCTGTTACCGGGCATGCGGGAACGGATCAGCGATATCGCAAAGGCTTTGGATGCGATGTATGAACCGAGTGAGGAATGAAAATTACAATAGTAGGGCTCGTTGGGCTTGATCCTCACACGGTTCCATTTGTAAGAGGATAACTTCCGTTAATCGGAAACCCACTTACACATGTTGACCTACGTCTTCCTCATCCTGTTAGTAAAGGCAGAGGCGGAACACGCACGTTCGCTTGAGCCAAAACACGCGGGCTCACCAACAATTATTGAGAAAGCGCCGGGGGAGGCATCACCAGCCCCGACTCCCTGGCCAGGCCAGATGAGCTTCTTCTCTGTTTACTGCGGTCCTAGCAGAGATCAGTCCGAGAATGAGGTTACTGTTCGATGCAAGGTAAGCCGCGCGGTTAACAACCTCGACGAGAAGGTAATGGTTCTCGGGAATGTTTATGAGGATGTAGTCGGGACTTCTGGTCAGGTATTGATTCCAGCAGGTTCGAAAGTGGTCGGACAAGGGTTTTGCGACCCAGAACGAGCTCGGATTCTTGGGCGCGGTCGTTGGACCTTCTACCTGAGGGACCGTCAGATCGGCGTGCAGGGAACATTGTTAGACGAAAACAAGAAGGAAGGGCTCCCCGGCGAAGAGGATGAACCGGGACAGGACAACTCAAAAATAAAGCAAGCAATCTACCGCGATGGGCTTTATGTTTATATTCCCATTGGTACGGAGTTTATGCTGGAACTTTCGGGAGACAGCTCAGTCACGGATCTAGGTTCGGCCTTTGATGACTAAAATGGGAAATCCCTGCTCCTTCAGTAGCTTGCACATAGAAATGTCTTGTGCCAAGCAGCGAGGGATTTGTCGTGCCGTGGAACGCTGTAACCGGCCGTCAACGATATGAGCGGGCCGGCGCCGAATATTCTGGTACTAGGGTTTGCTGGTTTCCTTTTCGGAGTGAGCCACAGTGGAAAGGCTCAATGGACGCCGCCTCCCTCATTGCAGAATGTCCCGGTACGCGAAGATTGCGGTAAGACGAAGGGAGGGATTGGCATTTCGTTTCAACCAACCCTATTTGATCCGCAGGGTGCTATTTATCTCTGCCCGAGGCGGGCGCTTGAGATCGATCGTGCTCATCCTGGCGCCTCGCTCTTTTTCCGAATTCATGAGTACGGACACCTCGCCTTGCACACCAGAAATGAGGCATTAGCCGACACATGGGCTGCAGAACAGTTGAGCCATTCCGTATCCGGGCGGGCAACTCTGGATGCAGTCCTCTCCTATTTCATCCATCTCGGAAAACGTTTTGCTCTGATGTATGGAACCGGCTACGACCGCGCTCTTACGGTTGCGCAGTCCGCCCAAATTCCTGCTCAGCAGTGGCCACCCGTTCTTGCTGCATATGAACGAGCTATAAACGAAAAGAAGGATCGCAACGGAGCCGTCCAGATCCGCATGCATGATCAAACCGCGGACGGGCTCCTCTGGATCGATGACCAGCTGGTCGGGTTTGTCAGCACCGAACCAAGTTATCATAACCCACCAGTGCCGGACTTGTCCGGACAAACACATCGTCTTCGACTCCAAGATACTTGGGTGTATGAAAGCGGATCTCCGAACAAACTGGTGGCTGCAGGAATCGACGCTTCCGCTCCGTTCCAAGGAGGAAATTCGACCGGCGGGCTCTCAATTCGCCTGAGCTACCAGCCAGAGTCTCTGACGATTTCTGTGTCCGAATGAGCAGGCCACCCGGTTCAGACAATCAAGTATAAGCTCGTTGAGGCGCTGCCCTTCGACCGTTCCCTTGTAACAGCTAATTAAGGATTGTACGCTTCTATCCGCGGCCGAAGAATCGCAATTGTGAGTTTTGAGTTAGATCCGAACCTAGAGCATGGCAACCGAGGTGAAACGACTCGCAGTCAGGGATTGGATCCGAACTATCGGGCCTGCGAGCGGCCTAGTTCATCTCAAGGATCGCTATGGTCTTTCAGTAGCCGCGTGACTCCTTTGCCTAACTTCGCATCATCGAGAATCGATAATGGTAGCGAGCGGCTTTTGGCTCATAAATAAAAGTGTTCTAATCTCGTACTTTCTGATTGCCTGCGGGAATTTGTTTCTTTAGAAACGGGTGCATTCGTTATTCGAAACAACATAAAAACTTCGTGTAAGAACAATACATTGGATGAGAATCGCATGAAAGATCGACACCCGAAGAAATGCAAAACTCAGCAGCGAGGTTTGACGCTCGTGGAGCTTCTCGTTGTTTTGACCATAATCGCAACGCTGGCTGCGATTATCTATCCGGCCATCATCGACTCTATGAAAAAATCACAAGCAGCGATGATCGCCGACCGCCTGGATGCGATCCAGAAAGCGAAAGTACAATATCAGCTCGATGCGGAGACGGCGGTTCCACCGTCGCCAACGCCCTTTCCTGACGCTCATAGCGTCGATTTTCCTACTTTGCAGAAGTACTTATTGCGTTTTGGTCAACAGCTCCAGTCTCAGGGCGATCTTGATCAAGGCACTGGAGGAACTTTCCAGCTCGATACTTGGGGCGGAAGTCCTTGGTTTAAGCCCGACGACGGAACCAATAATCCTTATATAACGAAATATAAGATTCCCACCAGCGCTGCTTCCCCTGCGCCCTAGCGTCAGTTCTCGGTCGGTAGTAACTCAGAATCGTCAGCGCTGGAGAATGGCTCGCTACGCGTACGTCACGCAGAAGGCAAAGGGCGCCCCCTACGTAACGTCAAGGATAGACGCTGCGTCGGCGGCCGAATTGAACCTCCGCCTTATCAACCTGAATCGGCCGGTACTTCACGTCGCACCTCTCGAAAAGCCGAAGAGAAAGAATCAAGAGATCCGAATGCCCCTCCGGACAAAGCTTGCTTTTATCGAGCAATTGGAGACAAGCGCCTATCTGGGAATGGATTTCCGTACGGCGCTCACGATTTGTCTGAACACCACCTCGCGCCGAACAAAAGTTAGCCGACGCATGGCATCCGTGATCGCCGAGCTCCGGGATCGAGTCTCCCGAGGATCCAGCTTTTCGCAGGCGATAAGATTCTATCCTCGAATATTTGATGATGTTACAATTGGTCTGATAGCGGCGGGAGAGGAGGGAGGGACTCTCAGCGAATCGCTGACGAATGTCCGCAAAATCTGGGCGCGCAACGATGATCTACAACATCGCTTGCTTATGATGCTGATCTATCCGGTCATCGTTTTATTGGCGGCATGCGGAGTAGTCTGGCTCTTGATGACCAAAGTGGTGCCGCAATTCATTCATGTTCTCTCGGAAATGCATGCAGAGCTGCCCCTTCCAACCCGAATCTTGTTACAGATTTCTCAATTTAGTTCGCAACATCCGATCATTCTATTGTTCGGAATTATAGTAATCGCGATTGCGATTCTGCGCGTACCGACGCTCGTGAAGCGGACGCCGCGCTCTCATGGCTTTGTGTTGCGCCTTCCCATATTTGGTAAACTTCTGTTGTTACTCATTCGGGCAAACTTCAGCCGCACGTTTGCTCAGCTCAAAATGGCTCGCGCAAAAACAACGCAGGCGTTGCTGCTCTGTCGGGATCTCTCCTGGAATTATGAATATCGATCTGCGGTGGCTCGCACCCTGGTGCGAGTACATCGAGGAGAGTCGCTCGCTGCTGCGCTCCGCGATGATGTGGAGATCTTTGGCGATTTAGTGGTAAATGGGCTGACCTTCATGGAAGCCTCCGGCGCTGGCAGCGAAGGTCTGTTTAGACTCACGGAATTGCTAGAGCGACAACTTGATGGCTACCTTGGTGCGGTTCGGCAAATCTTGGATCCACTTCTGATTATCATTCTGGGTGTAGTGGTCGGCGGGATTGTATTCGCGACTTTTCTTCCAGCTGTTCAAATCTTACAAAGTATTTAATACTAAAAGCAAAAACGTTGTGATCGGAAACGACTTCTGCTAATAACCAGGCGTCATGAATTACTCCCTCGTTCATTATCTTCGGAATTTCCCGCTGCGCTATTACCTGGCCGGCGGGTTGCTTTCCCGAGATGAACCGGGCGCCTTATTCTTCCTCGCATCCGACTCTGCATCAGTACTAGTCGTTCGACGTCACCGATCGGTAGCCTACGAAGATAAAATTGGTGAAATTGCGGATCATCCGCCTATACCCGGAGTTCCCGGTGAATCGGCTCCAATCGCCAAAACGTTTATCACCAAACTCTTCGCGAGAAATCGGCTCCACGGATCGCCGAGAATCGTTCTCGTCCCGGATCTTGGCGCCGAGGATCTCTACTGCAACATTCACAACACTAAGAATCTCCGCGACCATTCGGTCGAAAGTCTTCTGGAGAGTCTCCAGGAAGAACCCCGCCAGGTGATTGGTGTCTGGGACGACACGCGGGAGTTCCGTTGGACGGTTCTAGGTTCCGGTCTTCAAGAGGTGAGCGGACGGATAGATCGTTATCACAGTCATTTGATGATTCTGGGGATTCCAGCAGAGTACTGCGAGGAATGCGAGACGTGGGCGGAGACTCAATTGGGATCATTACTCGGAATCATACCTGCCCCGATTGCGTGTCTGCGTTGGCTTCTGGAGAAAATCCCCCTCGGCCAGCACCCGGGGTTCTTTGTGCTCCAGTTAAACCAAACCATAGTCGTTGCAGTAGTTCAGAATCAGGGGCTGACTTTAATTCGGCAGTACGAGAACGATGTCGACTTTGTAGAAAAGGAACTGACTGCGATTGCTGCGGAATTAGACGCCATTAAGAAACCGCATGTCTGCGTCTGGTCCTCCGTCGAGTCACCGAAGCTTCTAGCGACGCGATTGGGAGGGTTAGCACTGGACGAGGAAGCCTTGGAGAAGATTTACGATTCGGAATTGGCGGTCCGCAACACTGGCAAAGCGCGAGACGAGTTTGGAGACGCTAGGGCGTACCTATTGATGTGGTTGGAAGCCAAAGTCATATGAAGCATCTCTTTGTCTCTCCGGAGAAAATCATACTGCAACGATATAAGCATGACCGAGGGTTTCGCGCCGCCGGATTTTTGCTGATTGTGCTCGCATTTTTGCAGTTACCTCTAGGCGTTCTTGGATGCCTTCTTTGGAACCGTTTCCAAGAGCAGTCAGCGATCCAATCACAAAACCGGATCCGAGCAGTAGATTTACAAAGCCGGAACGCGAATCTTCATGATGTACGCCAAAAGCTTAGTCAAATCCGGCAATGGGAGCCGATTTTGCGTAGCCGTATTCCCAGCGGTGCTATTCTCTCGGCCATCCAAAAAGGAATTCCTCCGGATGTCGTACTTGACTCCGTCGTTATAGAGACTGGCAACTATCAGGTAGTTCCAGTTACTGACGGTACCTATCGTGTACCGAAAGATTATAGGCTGCTCTTGCAAGCAACTGCTAAGCCGGACAGTGCGGGTGCGATTGACCGCTTTAAGGATAGCCTAGCGAAGATTCTCCCGCCAGGTACAGAGCTTTCGCGGACCTCGCAGCTCGATAAGCGGTCAGACGGACTAATTCCTATTCAAATCCAATACTCGATCAAACCAACTGGTAACTACTGGAGTCTAGGGCTCACTAAGATCTCTGAACCTGATTCCTTGTGAGCCGTATCAACGATGAAATCCGCTCCCCTCACGATTGCCTTGCTCGGCGCTTTGGTGGTTTTCCTGTTGGCAGGAGAGATTTTTTTTCTCGTCCGAGGTTGGTCTGATCTCGAAGCCCTAAGGGTGGCTAATCAGCTTCAGATCCAAGCAAATGGTAGGCTAGAAGCAGAGATTGATGGCCTAAAGGTAAGTCAGCCGCGAATCAATGCCCTCTTCGCCCGCTTGAACGAATCGGTCGCGAGGACGAGGAGTTTAGAACTGAGCCAGAGCTCGACCAATCGCCCTCCCACTGCCAATCGAGAAGCGATCGAGCAGGAGCCCTTCGTCATTAGTCGCCTGACAGAGATGGGCGTCGTAACTCAACCGTCTCGTGTTCCGAATGGAGAGATCGCTACAATCTACATCGCCGGGTTTTCGACTCTGGAGTTTACTAGAGCAGCTTCCCTAATCGCAGAGCTGGAAAACTCAAATGCGTTCCTCTACTTCGATAAGGTCGTTCTGAACCGGCCTGCCGCGGTTCCTGCTTTCTCTACCACGCCGACGTATCTTGATGGCCGACTCACAGTGCGATTGCTGAGCGGAAAATGAAGACCTACTTCACATTGTTGATATTCGTTTTGGCATGTTCTACTGATTCCGCAAGGTCAGGCGAAGTCATCCTGCCGAGACTACCAGACCTGTATGTGTTTCGTTACGTGCCGCAAAGCCGGGATCCCTTTATAAGTGCTGACGCCAAGCAAACTCTGGTCAGTGGTGGGACAGATCCGGGTGCGTCATTTACGACGAAAGCCGCCCAACAGTATCTGGATACAATTATTCAAGCCATTAAAAAGGAACTATTCGTTGAGGGGGTTAGTACTGGTGATGCAGCGACTCGGGGCATCGCGCTGATTAATGGTGTTCCATTCACTCAAGGAGAGAAGATCCCGCTTTCAATCGGTCAGAACGAACTGCTGCAATTGGAAGAACTCGCAAAAACTTACGGTCTCCCCCTGGAAAAGACGGGTGGGCAGACAGAGAGCATTTTTGTTGAGGTAGGTGAGATTCAAAGCACTGGCGTCACGCTTTTACTTCCAGGATTCAAGTCTGCGCTCTGCAAGCTTCCTTACCTCGGTGATTATGTCTCGGAACCGATCCAGCTAGAACGAAGGAAACCTTCAGTGGAACACGATGAATAGAATCCTTTTTCTTGCCGCTTTACTACCGGCGCTCGTCTTGGGTCAAGACTTACCTGACGTGAGTCCGAGTCCAACAGCGGCGCCGGGCGAAAATACCAATGCTCCGTCAATCTCTGGTGAAGGCAATCAACCAAACGACACGGTGGTTGACCAGATTGAAAGACTCCTGCGGGAACGCGAGAATTCGGAAGCGGCAGCTGCGGCGCGGATGCCCGCGGACAAACCGCGAACTCATCGGTACACCAATCAACCCATAGCTCGAGTGTTAAGGATTCTCGCTGAACAAGCCGGCGTGAATTACATCGAGCCTAACATTCCTGCAGACGAGCGAATCTCGGTTACGTTGACCAACCTCACACCTATTCAAGCGTTCTATCAGATCGCTCAATCCCGTGGATTTCAAGTCGTCACTGATGGCCAACAGTACACCTTACGTCGATCGGATATTGATAGTCCGAGTTTCTACGTCACAAAGCGCTACGTGATTCGAAATCAGCCGGCGGAATTCCTTCTACAACCCATCGCCAATTTCCTAGGAATTAAGGTGAATCAGGCGGCGCCTAATTTCCCGGTTTACCCTAAACCCGAGAACACCAACGTGACGCAAGATGCGTTGGCGGTCTCGAGCGGTACCGGATCTGACCAAAGTCGCCCACGCTATGAGCCTGGTTCTCCGTTCGACGCGCCGCTGTCTAGCGGCGGATTTCAGAAGAGTGGGCAGAGCGCGGTTTTTGTCGAGCGCAGCAGCAACTCTCTTGTGGTTCGAACTACTCCGGATCAGCAAGAGCTCGTGAGCGCTGAACTTCAGCGACTGGATCGCCGAGAACAGCAGATCCTCATCAAGACGTATGTGATCGAGGTAAATGATACCAATTCCATCGGCGGCGGAATTGACTGGAGTCAAACGCTTGGCTTGCAAAGCGGGCAGGGAGCCAAGTTCTCTCTGACCGGCAACGCTGGCATACCTCCAGCCAACAATCTTCAGACGGTGACGGGAAAGCTTCTCGCTCCAGGATCCTTCTTTTCGAATGGCCTCGTATTGAACCTCTCGGATGTCCAAATTGTAGTCCAAGCTTTGCAAGCTAAAGGGCGAATCCGCAGCAATAACTCTCCAATGACGGTCGCAAAGAGCGGCATGCCAGTCACAATCAGGTCAGATACCAAACAGACTATCTTCCTGCAGACTCCCGGTACCCAAAATTATGGACCCAGCACGACTCCCTATACATTTACTACCGGATTAACCATTGATGTCGTGGCTCGCATTTTGGAGGGCGGCCTGGTGGACATGAATCTGAATCCGACGCTCTCGACGATCGCGGGAACGAGTGCTGCCCAGCCGGGCACAACTACGCAAATCCCAATCATTTCTACCCGAAGTACTACCGCAAACATTACGATCAAGAGCGGGCAAGCCGCGGTGATCGGTGGAATCCTGCAGGACAGCGCAACTTTTAATCAGAATGGTGTTCCGGGCCTTTCCAAAATACCGGTGCTTGGCTATGCGTTCCGAACAAAATCACATTTGAGTCAGCGAACAAACCTCATCGTCATCGTGTCGCCGACAATTATACCGCCGACTAACCAGCGCCGGGACCGCCTTGGTCGCAGCGAAAAGCGAATTCTTGACGATTCCTCCGATCTTCCGGGGGAACCTCCGCTGGCCGTGGATGGCGCTGGAAAAGAGATTCGATCCCAAAAATCCACGCAAGATGGGGATGAATAACTGTCGTCATTCGCGGGGATTTTCATTTATCGAAGTCCTGGCTTCCTGCGTGCTGTTGTCTGTGGCCGCAATCGGCGTTACCGCGGTCTGGCGACTTGCCGACTACAAAGCTTTGTTAGCCCGATTAGATCACCGAGCTGACCGGATCCTGCGAGAATATTATGAACTTCAAACCTTTGCTCCGAAAAGTGCTAAACCGCTTAGCGATACTAGTTTGCCTGAAGGGTATGCCCCTCAAGATCCGTTGAGTGGTTTCCTATATCATCCTTTGAAAAGCAACAGTTCAAAAAGCAATCCACAATATGACGATCTGATTCAGTATTCGATAATCTCTCCGCCAGGGAGTGGCGAGATCACGCTTACGTATATCGTTCCTGGGTACAGTAGTGAGGCCGCCAAGACTTTCACAAAAACTGTCGCACTGAATCCATTGCCCACTCCAACTGCTACTCCATGAAGATTATGAGCCACAAAAATAGTGAGTTAGGCTTCACGTTGGTAGAGATGCTCGCCGCGTTGGTCGCTGCAGTTGTGATTATCGGAGCGGCTACTGGGTTCATGCTTACAGCGGCAATTCGACAGTTGAAGGTGCTTGGCGCAAACGCTCTTGAAGCACAGCACGAAAGTTTGGCTGAGACAATGTCGGTGTCGATCCAGAGCGCAACTGCCTTTCAGATCTATGCGGCGGAGCCTGGCATCAAGTTTGACTCATCACTCGCTCCAGGTGAACCCGAAGGAAATTTCTTGGTCTGTAGGCGGCCGAGCCTGGTCGAGGAATTTGCTTTGGTAGGAAACCAAATCAGTTATACGCAGCTTCATGGTGGCAATCCGCGAACGAGATATTTTGACCATGTGGCCACGACGGGTAACGCGTCGCTTTTCAATACAAACCTTGGCATTGTCCAAGCTCACTGGAACGTAACTACCTCGCTGGATCTGGTTCCGTTCAACGTATACGGCCTTCCGCTTCCAATGCGGTAGATATGCACAGAGGTAAGATTTTATGCGATGGAGCAATCGTCAAAAATCTGGTTCGACGCTGGTTTTGGTGCTCGCAGCCGTCGCCATCGCCGCTATGATTGCCGTCTCGTATTTGATCTTTGCCGATAACCTCCGCGAACGGTCGGCCAGGACGCTCGAGCAAGATCAACGCCTAATAACGACGGAACAGGGCATCCTGGAAATGGAAGAGCAGGTCCGCATGCAGCTCATCAGCCTCGGATTCGCTGATCTCGGGACGGTGGATCCAAATCAGTCGTTTTCGTTTGATAAGGCACTGGTAGGGCACAGCGATAGCGCTACTCTGTCTGTGGTTCCAATCGTACGATTGGAAGATAGAGCAAATCTCACGTCTCTTGTGAACGGAGACCCGTTTGAAGCGGCCGTGGCTCGAGTGCAATTGCTCGATCTAACTGCGCTGTCGAAAACGGTATCAAATAACAAGCAGAGGCTCTCCGATGTTCAGTTGACAGCAAGGCCCCAGATTGCGATCCGGGAAATTCCGGTTTCGCAGTTTACTGTCTATTCTGCCGGCGATCCCTTCGTGATCGCACCGACCCCATTTGGGACCAATGTGGGAAGAGTCTTTTCCCAATCGACGATCAGGATTGCTGCTGGTTTCTCTTCTGCTTTTCCGGTGGTTTCGAAAGATCAAGTTACCTTTGATTCAGGCTCGCTTCAATTTACGGATGTCGATAGCCCAAGCGGTTTGATCGGAGTATCAATGAATACTGAAATGGCCGGCCCGACTCCCGGCTCGCCCCATGATTTCTTGGCGTATGCCCGAACTCAATTTGATTCGAGGCTTATTACTAGTGACGTACTGCCGGTCGAGTGCGCTCCTCTGGACCTAATATACGACACGAGTTCCAGGCGAGGTCTGAACTTCGATTTGCTCCAGAGACAATGCGATCTCACCGTGGTCGCTTACGTTGGGGGTACGTTCAACGACAAGATCGGATATCGAATGGTGGTAACTGGAAGAAATGGCGCGTCGTATTCCAAACTGTGCCCGGGAGAAGGTCGCCCTAAAGAATCGGTGCCCCTCGTTGCTTACCCGAATAAGGACAATCCCGGACAGATATTGTTGGCCTTTAACTACAAAAAACTATCAGGAAATTTCACGTCGGTGTTCTTGGTGGCTCAAGATGGTACTGGTAAACCGTCTGCGAATGCAGTCGTTCTAATCCGAGGAGCACAAAAACTGAGCGGTCCCTTGTCGATCGTCACTCCAAATCCGATTGTGATAGCCGGAGATTTCAATGTGGTCGGCGACGCTTTTCCTTGTTCGATTATCACCGCTCAAGACGTCCAGACCCGACCCGCGAATTGGGCGAACGATTTCCTGGGTCCACCTTGAATCTGTTTTCTTCTGCCGGCATGATCGTAAAATCAACGCTCCCATACCAGGGCTACAATGAGCTGGACATTGTTATCCTAGACCATCTCGCGAAGCTGCTTGGGTTCAGTGAATCGAAGACCGATGTTTCGATCATTTCTGACTTCTTTGCATCCGAGAATAACCTCGAACCAATGCTACGGTGGCAGCGGGAATCATTCTTAGAGTGGTATGCTGGAACGACCGATTTGGACCTGAATGTCCTCCTCGGCAAAATGGTTAGAGAGAACCCGGTTATACCATTTGATTCGAGCCTGCTGGGAGCTTCACCAAAAAATATTCAAATTCCGCCGCTGACCGTTCCTCTGGTACCGGTCTCTCGGCGAGATTCAGAGCTCACCGTCGCTTCATGGATTCCCGGATTGGAAACCTTGGTAGACCGACGCGAGTTCCAATTGCTCAACCAATTCTGGGGAGTTCGACGGATCGGGATTGTCTGGTCCGAGCCGAGACTTTTGCGCGAGACAATCAAGCAGTTCGTTAACGCCATTGATTCGCAACCTATTGACAGGCGGATAGAAGGCGAAATCAAAAATGGAGGTATTCCGTGGATCGATTTAGACGGGATGATGCCGGTGGAAAAAATCAACCATTGGTTCAGCCCGGTTCTCCAAAGAAGGTATCAAGCATGCCCTGTTTACTGTGGCAAAAGACTCCTAACGTTAGCGGTTGCGAAGCCGCTCGATCCGTCGACCAAAGCGGAAATTGAAGGAACTCTTCGGCACCGCTTCTCCGTACAGCAAGCCTTTGCCGACCCGATTCCGTTGCAGCGTTTCATTACGGCTTCGGAGAGCAAAGCGATCAACACTGCTGGCATCGTGCGTGCGATGATTGGCTTTGATCATCAAACGTACGACGCTGATCCGCTCGAGATTATCCAGGCAGAGAAACTCCAAGAATCAACAGTCCGATCTGAGGCCGATGAACAAGCGGTCATTAAGTTCGTCCATTCCATCCTTTACAAGGGAGTGGATCTAGGAGCGAGCGACATCATGTTTCAAGAGTTTCCCCAACGGCTTCGGGTAAGATACAAAGTCGACGGAGATTGGTGTGATGAGAACGGTGA
>DATNNZ010000031.1:0-18085 GCA_035601575.1 Chthoniobacterales bacterium | reverse complement strand
CGGCGTTCTGGCGCTCGCGCCCGCCGCCGCGTTCGCACGCGGTGGAGGAGGCGGTGGTCATGGTGGAGGAGGTGGTGGCTTTGGGGGTGGTGGCCATGGTGGTGGCTTTGGGGGTGGAGGTCATTTTGGCGGCGGTGGCTTTGGTGGGGGCCATTTTGGCGGTGGCGGCGGCCATTTCGCTGGGTATGCCGGGCATAGCTTTGGCGATCATAGCTTCGCAGGAGCGCACTTTGCGCGACACGGAGATCACTTCCGAGACGGAGATCGTTTCCGGGACAGAGATCATTTCCGGCACGACGGCGATTTCTTTTTTGGAGGTTTCTATGGTTACCCCTACTACGGGTATGATTATTATCCGTACTACGGATATGACTACCCGTACTATGGCGATTACGACTACAATGACGGCTACTATTCCGATGCACAAGTCTCACCGTATGAAGGCGCACCTTCCGAGCAGACCATTGTTGCCGTGCAGAAAGAGCTAGCGAAACTCGGTTACTACCACGGTCAAATCGATGGCGTGGTCGGCCCAGAAACGCGGAAAGCGATTAGCTGGTTCCAATCCGTCGACAAGCTGTCCGTCACCGGCCAGATCAACGATCGGACATTGAAGGCGTTGCAGATCAAGTTAGTTGCTCAGAATTGAGCGGTTAGCTCTCTTATTCGATAAGACTCTGCGGGGTAGCATCTCCGCAGAGCCTTTTTTATGGGCGGCAGGGCGAAAACCCGGCTCCGCCCTACCAATACGGGTAATTCTTACGCCACCCCAAAGTGTATTGAAAGCTAGTCCAAAGGGCCGCGGCAAGTTCGCTCCTTGGAACTATAGAGCTAATGGCTATCTGATGACAGATTTTATCAGGATGGGGAATGGTTCCGCTCTCGTTCAGAACTTGGCGGCCAAGAGCGGAGGAACTGTTCATATCCGCAAAAGGAATCTCCGGCACATCCATGAACTTTATGAACCTGAAAATTGGATAGTCCGATCATGAGCTCGATAGTGACAAAGCTTTGTCCAAAGCTAATTCTCGAAGGCACCCGTCTCACTGGCAAGACGGACTTGGCCCTGGCCTTGAACGAGAATCCTCGCATCGTGGGTGTTAGGAGATATCGATACCACTCACCCATTATTTCGGCCGAGTGGAATGGGTTTGTGAAGAATCCATACGGTTCAAGCCTCATCGATTTCGAAGCAAAATATGAAATGCAAGCGATCGAGGCCTATCGGATCTGGCTAAGTTTGTTCGAGCTGTACCGCTACTACTCTTGGATCATCGATCGTTTCCACATTTCGACTCAGATGTGGCAGGCAACTTACCGCGGGACACGATACAAGTTCGGATGGTTGGAGTCGCGGCTGGCTGCTCTCGGGTTCCGGTTAATATTCTGCTGGCGCCAACCGGATTCATTTGCGGAAGCCCGCAGACGCCGCCTGAAGATCTCCAGTAACCCGTCGCAATACGATGATCTAACGATTTTTATCCGGGACCAGCGGACCATAGAGAAGCTGATCGAGAGCTCGATTATCCCGAAACTGATCGTCGATGTCACAGAGCGTTCACTCGAAGACCAGATGGATTACATAGCGGACTGGCTGGAAGCCACCGGAGGCCTCAATCCGGCCGAGTCGCTGCCCAATCCAAAAACTTTGGTCCGCCCGGTGAGGATGTCACAGGAATCGATGCGGGTTGGTTGAATCGTAATGGCATCGCGGGGCCAACATCGTAGTCAAAAGGTGTTGGCCGTGTCTTAGCCGGTGCATGCCAACACGCCATTACCCCAGGCTCACAGATCCTGCTTTCGCCGGATCTGTTTCGCCCAACCATCGCGCCATACGCCACACCATCTCTGGTATTCCGTTTCGGTACTCCCTATTCTGCAATATTTGCTTTCCGCGTTTGGCGTGGCATATCAGTGCCTCCGACAGCATGCTCTTCCGCATTTCTCACCTGACCGATTACCATTACCCAGCCCCGGTCGCGGAAGCATATCTCGAATTGCGACTTACACCACAAAGTCGGCGTGATCAGATAGTCAAACAACATGCCCTGCAGATAGAGCCCAGCGTCCAAGTCTCCAACTACGAGGACTATTTTGGGAATCAGGTCTCATTCATTTCGCTTCCATACAGGCATTTGCGACTGAAGATTTCGAGCGAAGCACTCGTAGCAACAACGGCGCCTCCGTTACCGACCGAGAGCCTTGAACTATCGATCCAGGAATCGCGCCAAATATTGGGCTCGGCTTTGCCGTTCGTGTTTGATTATTTACAGCCGACCGAGATGGTGAAAATCAGTCGGGAATCGACCCAATGGGCTCGACGGTATCTGAGCGGGCGAATGACTCTCGGAAAAGGTCTCGAAGATTTGACCAGAGCGATTTGGGAATCTTTCGAGTACGAGAAAGGTTCAACCGAATTTTCTACTGATCTTTCGGTTGTGTGGAAGCAGCGCCGAGGTGTTTGCCAGGATTTCGCTCATGTGATGCTGAGCGTTCTGCGTACAGCCGGCCTTCCATCCAGATATGTCTGTGGCTACATCGAAACTGCTCCGCCACCCTCCGAATCCGGTGCTAAGCGCTTGGTCGGTTCAATTGCAACCCACGCCTGGGTGGAAACCTATATCCCTGGTCAGACTTGGGTTGCTCTTGATCCGACGAACAATCGATGGTGCGGCGAGCAGCATATCGCTGTCTCGTTCGGTCGTGACGCGCGAGATGCCGCGCCGATTCGCGGCACCTTCAAAGGCGGCGGCAAACAGACCCTGAAAGTCCGGGTCAAAGTAAAACGGTTACGCGAGCAGCCCGTCAGACGTAGAATTGAGCAACATGGCAGGTAGTGGATCAACTACGAGACGAGGTGGCCATGCCACCTTCGCTCTTCGAGCTACGGCGGCCCGGTCGAGAGGGCCGGAGATTTGCATGTCAGATTGGCAAGCTGCCATTCAGCTCACCCCTTAAGTCCGACAGGCTGCTATGCGCGTTCAAATCGAGAACTTGATGAGGTATACGTACGAGAAGCCGGTAAGCTTCTCGCCGCACAAAATCCGTCTATATCCGCGGACCGATCCAACGATTATTACTCATCGATTGCAAACTCTGGCGAATATTCCGGCCGATGTGCAATACCGGCGAGATCTTTACGATAATTTGATCGCTAGCTGTTTTTTCAGCGCGCCGGCAAATACTTTGGAATTAAGGGTCCAGCTCGAAGTCGAGCTTTGGCCGAAAAACCCATTCCACTTTTTATTGGCGCCTTACGCCGTCGAGATCCCGTTCAGCTACACCGAGGCAGAGGCAAGAGTTCTGGCGCCGTACCGGGAGATTCTTCCTGGCGATGAAGTCGATTCCGATGAAATCTGGCACCTCGATGGAAAGCGAAGCACGGTCGATGCTCTCGTCGATTTGGCTCAGACGTTGCATTCGGAGATCAGCTACGAAGTGCGCGAAAATGGCGAAGCCCGACCCCCATCGCGAACGTTGGAATTACGCTCGGGCGCCTGTCGAGATACCGCCCTGCTAGCAGCATCCATTCTACGCAAAATGGGACTGGCCGTTCGCTTAGTAAGTGGATTTTTGTGCGAGTTTCAGATTGATGTACGAGCCCGTCGAGCCGATAGCGCGCTCCACGCCTGGATTGAGGTTTTCCTGCCAGGGGGCGGTTGGGTGGGCATCGATCCTACCAACGGCACATTTTGCGATCATCGTTTCATCCCTACCGCTGCCGGAGTTCTGACGGCGGACATTGCATCGGTCGAAGGCAGCTATTTCGGAAACGAAATCGTCCCTTCCGATTTTCAGGCCAAGCTCGAACTGGAGTTGGTAGTCGAAAAAGAACTCGATCGCCTCGCGGAAAATGTCGAGCAAACCTTGGCGACGGAGAATGTCACCCTCACGATGGGAGGCGAACCCACCTTCGTGCCGGAGCGTCCAGAGGGGGCTGAGTGGAGCGTGGCAGCAGTTGGGCCGAGCAAAATTGTGTACGCCTATCAGTTTGCTAACACGCTGGTTGAATCCGTTCTGCCCGGCGCGATGATTCTCTACACTCCCGGCAAGCTCTATCCGGGAGAGATCGATCCTCGTTGGGCTCTCAACGTCTTGCGACCTCCGAACCCTTTTCCTGTAGCAACCAAGGAGCAGACTAAAGCTCCCGATGAAAAGAGTCTCAAGCAACTGCGTGAGGCGTTGATCGAAAAATTACAGATCGAAGATCGCTGGACGCGAGCGTCGGATCCACGTGAGTCCAAAAAACAGGTCTGGGTACTCCCTTTGGATTTTGTGGACGGAAAATGGAAAAGCGAACGATGGAACCTGCGCAAAATGGAGCTTACTTTGGCCAACGGCCCCGCCGGTCTCAGATTACCGCTGCAACTGTTGCCGAACAGTCTGATAAAGCGCGCAATGGTGATCGAGGTGCAACCGACGTACGTCGATCTGTTTCTCCCTACTCTTCTCACCGCCCAATTCGAGTCGCTGATCCGGATGATTTACGGCATTGCCGACCAACCAAACGCAATTCGTTGGCAAAGTTATGTTCCGGTCGATCTCCCTGCGGATTGGTCAAGAATCGCGTTTACTGCCGACCCCGGCGTCTTGGAGGTTAATCTTCCTCCCTGCCCTAGTTGGAAGACCTATCAATCCTGGATAGAGCGTCTGGAAGCGATTGGACGGAAACACGGCTTGCGCTGCTTTAAGGAAGATGGTTTGACGGTGGGTACTGGTGGCGGCAACCACTTGCTTTTTGGTGGACCATCCCTGGAACGCAATCCTTTTTTTGGCCGCCCACATTGGGTAGCTTCCATTGGTCGCTATTGGCAGCACCATCCTGCTCTCTCCTATCTTTTTACCGGAATTTACGTCGGAGGTTCCGCTCAAGCCCCCCGTCCCGACGAAAGCGGAAACGATCTACTGGACCTCGAGCTTGCATGCCGCCAACTCGAATCCTTGCCACCCGGCGATCAACGACAAAGTATCCACGAGATCTTACGCCATCTCTACACCGACCCGACCGGCAATCCGCACCGGAGTGAAATCAGCGTCGATAAATTCTGGTCATCTCCGCTTGGCTTCTGGGGTCTACTCGAATTCCGGGCGATCGAAAGTTTTCCGGAAGTAAGATGGATAACCGCGGTAGGGTTGTTGTTCCGCGCGAGTCTGGTCTATTTGCTGAAGCAGCCATATCGGTCGGCCCTGAAGCAATGGGGTCAGGAGTTGCATGATCGGTTCTTCTTGCCGACTACACTCTGGAATGACTTGACCGACGTGCTCACCGAGTTGGCCCAGTTTGGCTTCGCATTTGATCCTGCGCTATTCCGAGAGATATGGGAATGGCGCTTTCCTCCACTTCTTCAATGGGAAGGCTTGACCGTCCGCAAGGGCCTGGAGGCGTGGCCGTTGCTAGCGGATACTCCGGTTGAAGGTCAAACTACGAGCCGGTTCGTTGATACCTCGATAACTCGCCTGGAGTTTTCCGCCAGCGCTCAGTTTCATCGGGAACACCAAGTCTTGGTGAATGGCCGCGAACTACCTTTTCGCTCGCTTTCAGCACGAGAACTGATCGTCGGCCTGCGCTTCCGGAGTTCCGCGCTTTATCCCTCCTTGCACCCGCAGCTACCGATCCAAACCCCTTTAGTTGTCACGATCTTCAATCGCGACACGGAAAAAGTGATGACCCAGTTCATCCTTTCCCAGAGCCAAGACCGGTTTACGGAAACGGATCAACCGCTTTTTGCCCGCGGGAAACCGTGTGAACCTCCCGCGCCCGACCTCATCACGTGCGATTTGCGAATCGAAGATTCATTATTTGAAAAGTGAACTGCTGCTTCCTTCTTTCCCCTACACTGCAAATGCGGCGGACGGCCGGGCACAGGAACCCAGGTGCGATTTATCTATGTGGACGCATGATTAGGGAAAAGTAGGCGATCATCCGCCAAAAGAACGTCAAACATCAAAGTCGTTTTCGCCATTTCTTGCACAAAGGGATAAACCTTGATCACCGTAGCCAGTGGAAGAAGGGCCAGCACATCTTCGATTCGCCTACCCTGAAGCTTCGAGTTGAGCGATTCTGTTTGCGAGAGATTCGCATGCTGGCGGAGCCATTGAGCGACCTCATCTTCGACCGAGGCTCCCGCTACGACTTCCAGGAGGCGCCCTTCGGACACACCAATCCCGTCGAGAAGCACAAGACTCAAACCGGGTAAGGCAGTGCTCATCCCGCGAATGGTGTACCCGCCAATCTTGCCGCCGGGAAGCTTGGCGCGCAATTTGTCGATTGTGCGTGGCACCATGAATAGACCCTCGGTCTTTTGATAAGGGCTACGTGGCGGGCGAGCAGTCAAATCCAGAGGTTCCATATCGGACGTCATCGTGCTCCCGCGGCACGGATCGCAAGTGAGAGATATCCGCCCTACTTCATGCGATCGAAAGTCTTTTGCAGGATTTCCAGATCGGTCGCATTGCCGGTCTTTGCTCGGCTGGCGTCAATCCATTTTTGTTCGAGAGCGTTCTTCGTCGGGCGATCAATTTCGTAAAAGACGCCGAAATAACCTGGGAACGGTGCATCGGCCAGTCGATAGGCGGCGATCTCGTCGGTCAGATCGTGGCGTGTCTCGTCCTCCGCCGAATCGTCCCACTTCTTCTCCTCGATCAGCTTAAATTCACCACCTTTCCGCGGGTTCCCAGCATCGAAAGCGCCCGGATAAAATTCGATGCATTCCGACAGACATTCGATCACTGAAAATCCATCATGATCCATTGCCCGTTCGATCATTTGGATCATATGATTGACCTGTGCGGCATGCGTGCGTGCGACAAAGGTGGCCCCCGCCGCAATCAGTTTTTTGATGGGATTGACCGGATGATCGACCGCTCCGGTCGGATCGGTCTTGGAACGATAGCCAATGGGCGAAGTCGGCGAGGTCTGCTTCTTGGTCAGACCGTACACAAAGTTGTCCATGATCACGTACGTCAGCCGGATATTCTTCCGGGCGCCGTGGTCGAGATGATTTCCGCCGATCGAGAAGCCGTCGCCATCACCTCCGAAAAGGAAAACATGCAAATCGGGACGAGCTAAACTTATAGCGGACGCCAGCGGAACCGCGCGTCCGTGGATGAAGTGTGCGCCGTGCGAATTGACAAAGTACGGAAATCGAGAGGAACAACCAATTCCAGCAAGGGTGACAATGTTTTCATGCGGCAATTGCCGCTTCTCGATTACCTTATAGAAGGAGGCTAACACAGCGAAATCTCCACAGGCTGGACACCAAGTGGGATGATCGGCCGTAATTGCTTTCTTCGTTAACTTTTCGCGATCCGGTGGCGGCGTTGCGGGAACTGCATCTACGGGATTCATTGGAATGTACCTTCTAAAATTTCGCGGACACGATAGGTCAGTCCATCGGTTTTGGTCAGGCTCTCAATCTTTGGGTTGCAGAATTGGGCTCGTAAAACCGTGGCCAGCTGCCCATGCCCGTACAAGCCTTGATCGTTCATTTCGACTACGACAATCCTCCGAAACCGTTCGAAGATCGAATCCAGTCCGCGCGGCAGCGGATGCAAATGCCGAAGATGCAAAGCGGAGACGCGTTTGCCCCGCGCGTGGGCTCGGTTGACAGCTTCGTAGATCGGGCCATAGGTAGAACCCCAGCCAACCAATAGTACCTCGCCCTCCGAATCACCATGGACTTTCGGCACCGGCAATTCGTCGGCCAACTGCTGGTACTTCTTCCGACGTTTCGCCGTCATTCCTGCATGCAGACGAGGTGACGCGGTGGGATGTCCCATCTCGTCGTGCTCGAGTCCAGTCACGACAGGGTATTTGCCTTCCAGCATCCGGGTCCCGGGTGGAGCATGTTGAGTAATCGCGTCTAGTGGGTACGGCTTAAAGCCCGTTGGACGCGGCGTGAGATCGGGCTTCGGCTCTTGCATCAGCTCAGCCAGATTGGGCTCGTCGAATGCTTCGATCCGAGTGGCCAAAGAAGAATCGCTTAAGATAAACACCGGCGTGCTGTATTTGCGCGCGATTCGAGCAGCTTCCAGCGCGATGTAAAAACAGTCTTCCACCGTCGCGGCAGCGAGCACTACTCTTGGGCTGTCGCCGTGTCCACCGAATATGGCCTGATAAAGGTCGCTCTGTTCCACGTTGGTCGGCAATCCTGTGCTCGGTCCGCCTCGCTGAACATTAACCACGATCAGCGGTATCTCCGCCATTGACGCCCAGCCGATCGCTTCCGCCTTCAAAGAAATACCAGGTCCGGCACTGCCGGTCACAGCCAGC
Source organism: Chthoniobacterales bacterium (assembly GCA_035601575.1). Taxonomy (GTDB): domain Bacteria; phylum Verrucomicrobiota; class Verrucomicrobiia; order Chthoniobacterales; family JAFAMB01; genus DASTDH01. The sequence goes on along the minus strand of DATNNZ010000031.1, from coordinate 9,813 downwards.
GAACCGGAGTAGGAAAACCCTAGCGCAAGCGACACCGCAGCCAACTCATCTTCCGCCTGCACGAAGAGACCGCCATATTTCGGAAATTCCGAGCGCAGAATTTCCATCACCGATGACCAAGGCGTAATTGGGTAACCCGCCCCGTAGCGAACGCCACCAGCGATCAGTCCGTACGCCAACGCTTGGTTTCCGTCCATCGTCACCTGGGCGCGGTCCGATGTTCGGGGACTCGGCTCGAACTCGTAAAGCGTAGAGAGCAGATTACGCACCGGATAGGCGTATCCGGCCTGGAAGGCCATGAGCGCGGTGCTGACGATACTCTCATCCTTGCCGCCGAAACGCTCCCGAATGAGACCCTTCAGTTTTTCCGTATTAAGATGAAAAATGCTCGCTAACAGCCCGAGTACGAAGATGTTTTTTCCTTTGTCCTTGGCAGTTCCACCCAGCGCCTCAACCGTGAGCCCGGTGATCGGTACACCCACATAGACAAAGCGTTTGTCCTCGCGGTTCGGTTGAACCTGGTCAGAATCGTAAAGCAGCACACCACCTTCGCGGAGAAAGTCGACATGGTTTTCGTAGCTGTGCTGATAAAAAGCGACGAGGAAATCCGCTTCGTCACCGGCCGAGAGCACTTCTCCGGACCCGATGCGCACTTGGAAAATCGATGGTCCCCCGGAAATCGTCGAGGGAATCGTCATATACGTCATTACATCCTGCGCACTCCGTCCCGCTAGGCGCGCCAGGAACGCGCCCGCCGTCTGGATACCATCCTGGGAATTGCCGGCCAGTCGAATAACCGCGTCGCGAATATGCTCGGGTCGCAGGTCAGCACGTTCGGGAGGGAGCGAAGGAGCCGGTTCGGGCAAAACAGGGGAGGAACTCAAAGCAAAGGTTTCTTAGACGCTAATAGAGGTGGTCACGGTTTGTCAACGAGCTGTAAGAAAATCCGGCAGGGACCAGCCTTCTCTTCGGTAGGGGCCGCTACCGGCCCGACGAGCCGGGACAGGCCGATCCGAATCACGCATTGTGCACGGCCTGCACAAAATTAGTCAGCGATTCTTTCGCGTCTCCATATAGCATTCCGCAATTTGGTTTGAAAAAGAGTGGATTGACCAGGCCGGAGAACCCTTTCCCCTGCCCCCGCTTGAGCACAACGACGGTCTTTGCGCGATCCACTTCCAAGATCGGCATTCCGGCAATGATGCTCTTTGGGTTGTCGCGAGCGTCCGGATTTACAACGTCGTTCGCGCCAATGACGACGGCGACATCGGTCGATGGGAATTCCGGATTGATCACGTCCAACTCCTGGAGCTGCGAATACGGAACGCTTGCCTCCGCTAACAAGACATTCATGTGTCCTGGCATTCGGCCGGCGACCGGATGAATTGCATACTTCACCGTGACTCCCCGCTCTTCGAGCGCATCGGCTAGTTCGCGTAAGACATGCTGCGCTTGCGCAGTCGCCATACCGTAGCCAGGAACAAAAACAGCCTGACGCGCGTAAGCGAGTTGCACAGCAACATCGTCTAACCCTATTTCATGCATCTGCCCTTCGCTCGCCTGGGTAGTTTCCGAGACACTGCCGAACGCGCCGAATAAAACGTTCGTGATCGAGCGGTTCATCGCCTTGCACATGACGATCGAAAGAATAAATCCAGAACCGCCATCCAAGGTACCCGCGATGATCAGCACATTATTACCAATCACCATTCCGGTCGCCGCAGCGGCGAGACCAGCATACGAATTCAGCAATGCGATCACAACCGGCATATCCGCAGCGCCAATTGGTAATACCAGCAGAACGCCAAAAGCAAACGCCAGGATTAGCATGAGGTAGAACAACGCGGATGCTCCGGGAAAGACCAGCAGACAGACGAAGCAGACGACCGTTACCGCCAGCAGCGAAAGATTGAAAATGTTTTGACCCTTGTAGGTGAGTGGCGTGCCCGGCATCAAACCTTGAAGTTTGGCAAATGCGACCAGACTGCCGGTCGTGGTCAGCGAGCCGAGCAAGACCTCAAAACTGAGTGCGCCCATCTTGAATTGTCCGAGTCCGGCGCCGTGCAGGTAATACTCAGAAATTCCCACCAGCGATGCGGCCAGCGCACCAAACGCATGCGATAGCGCGGTTCGTTGCGGCATCGCGGTCATCGGCACCCACAAACCCATAGCCAGGCCAATGGTCGAACCAATCAGGAGCCCGGCGATAATCCATTCATAACTAACTATCTCGCGGTTAACCAATGTGCCCAGGATGGCAAGCAGCATTCCGAACTCGGCCAAATGCATTCCCCGCCGCGCGGTGTCAGGGTGACTCAAACCCCGAAGTCCGAGGATAAAAAGAATCGAAGCCGCCAGATAACTGATTTCGATGAATATCGTGCGTACGTCCACGGCTCACTCCTCCTTTTTCGGCACTGGAGTTCCGCGCCTTCTGAACATCTTCAGCATGCGGTCGGTAATCACAAAACCGCCCACTACGTTGATCGTAGAACAAGTCACTGCCAGGAATCCGAGGACCGCACTTACCGCCGTATGATGCGCTCCGGCGGTCACTAACGAGCCAACCAACGAAATTCCGGAGATCGCGTTAGTCGCCGACATGAGCGGCGTATGCAAGAGCGAAGGCACCCGCGAGATCACCTGGTATCCAAGAAATGCGGCCAGGATCAGAACGTAGAAGGTTGCGATGAGTACTTCGGTTTGCATGCTAGGGGGACGTTTTTCACGCAAGGAACGACCGGATGTGATTGTGAGAGGTGGTTAGTGATTGGTAACCAGTTTTATGACGACTCATTCTAAATCACCGAAGAGTTCGTCGTGCCAAGTGCGAGGTTCTTCCATTGGTTGCTGCAAAAAATCTCACCGGGCGCTGCTCTTGCGAGCTGGTAAACTTTAAAATCGCGGAATGATTTTGCTGCGCTCATCACCACCAATCACTAATCACCAATCACGTTTGGTTATACGCCTTCTTAATTGTTTCATTGCAGATCTCGCCGGCGTGCGTGATAACGCACGCCTTGAGCAATTCATGGTTCAAATCGAGAGTAAAAGCCTTGCGCTCTTTGTCCCAAAAATGCTCAACGAAAGCGGCAAGATTGTTTGAATACATCTCGCTGGCGTTCGTAGCCACGCGTCCAGGTAAATTAGCATATCCCAGTATCTTCACGCCGTTCAGTTCGGTTTCTTGATCGTATTGCGAGCCTTCCACATTCCCTCCCGTCTCTACCGCCGTATCGACGACGACACTCCCCGGGCGCATCCGCTTGATCATTTCCGTGGTGACAACCATGGGCGCCTTTCTTCCGAAAACCTGAGCTGCAGTGATGACGATATCGGCCAGCGTGACATGTTCTGCCATTACCTCGCGTTGTTTTTGCAATTGTTCAGGTGTGAGCGGCTTGGCATAGCCGCCCGCTGTTTCGCCAGTTTCGCCCAGATCGATCTTTACAAACTTGGCACCTAGCGATTTTACCTGCTCTTCCACTATCGGTCTGGTGTCGAACGCTTCCACCCACGCTCCCAGTCGCCGGCCGGTCGCGATCGCTTGTAGACCGGCCACCCCAACCCCAATCACGAACATACGAAGAGGTTTAATAGTTCCCGCGGCGGTAGTCATCATCGGCAAGATCCGTTTGCTGGCGGCCGCCGCGAGAATCACCGCGACATAACCACCGAGGTTTGCTTGCGAACTGAGCGCATCCATTTTTTGGGAAATGGCAACGCGAGGAATCATCTCCATGCTGACGGCAGTCACTCCCGCGGTCGCAAGCCGGTGCACTAATTTCTCCTCGTTAAACGGATCAAGCAGACTGACGTGAATGCTTCCCGATTTCAGGTGTTCGATTTCTTCCAGTGGCGGCTTGCGTAACCGCAACACCAGGTCGGCGCTACTCAACGAGTGGATGCGATCGGAACTCGTTTTTGCGCCAGCGGCTTCATACTCATTGTCCGGCCAGCCCACCGATAAGCCGAGTCCTCTTTCCACCTCGCAGTCAGCTCCTAGTTTCACCAATTTCGCAGCCGTTACGGGCGACACCGGCACGCGTGCTTCGGATAGATCAGGTTCTTTGGGAACAAAGATTCGCATGACAATGGATCGATGTAATGATGCCAGCGACCAATCGAAAATTCCTCGGCATTAACCGCCGAACGGTCATAATTCCATGAGATGCGAAAGTCGACGCGGAAACCATTCGGGGGAATTTCTGCGCGGATGATGCCTCAATCTGGTTGAAACATCAATAGAGGAGACGAGGCCGGAACCTCTGGATCAAACGAAATAGCTCGACCGGATTCTGACTGCAAACCATTATCGAAAGATGGACTATGTGAGCGCCGCCCTTCTTGACGGCGGCCTTGATGGGATTCGTCAATCCCCAACCAACGAAGGCCGAATAGAACTTATCGTTCGCCGTCCGGCTCGAGACGAACGAGAAGTCGTCCAGGAGGCAACGTTGGATTGCACCAAAGGACTGATAGGCGACAACTGGGCGAAGGGATCGGCGCACCCTGATACCCAACTGACGCTAATGAACGCTCGTGTAGCGTTACTGGTGGCTGGGCAGGCTGACCGCCGACCGCTCGCAGGCGACCAGCTCTACGTCGATCTCGACTTAAGCGAACATAACCTCCCGCCGGGCACTCGTCTGCAAGTTGGCTCAGCGATCATTGCAGTAACTATGCCCCCGCATCTCGGCTGCAGTAAGTTTGCGGAGCGATTCGGTCCCAATGCCCGCCGATTCGTAAATTCGCCCATAGGACGCGAACTTCGGCTGCGCGGCGTCAATGCCAGGATCATCGTCCCTGGTACAGTTCGGGTCGGCGACACGATTCAGAAAGTCTCGAGCAAATCATGAAAGTGTTACTCGGTATTTTGATCGAGACGTCGTTTGCATGAGGACAGAATTTTAGAAGCTAGAATTTAGGAGTTCACATCTAGGGCGTTGGACGACCTGGTAGTCAAAGTAGCCTGATTGTCTACGATCAGGTGGATGCCGTGAAGCAAAGGCTGGACCGCCTCTACGATCTTCTAAATTCTAAATTCTGGCTTCTAGATTCCGCCCCCCGCTTTTGCCCTTTCCTTCGAGAGAGTATCGGCTAACTTAAGGATGTAGCGAAGATCCCCCCAGGATGGCGAAAGCGAAAGTGCAGCGATCGATCCGACCAGTCCGGAGTGGCTGGGTACCCGAGCTTTGGGCTAGCCCCAAACCCTTTGGTATCGGCGAGCAACATTCAAATAACTTTTGGGAAGTTTTTCGGGCTATTTGGGAAAACCGCGACCACCTCGATTACGCCTATCGTATTTTAGACCAAGGGGTCTGCGATGGTTGCTCTCTCGGCACTAGTGGGATGAAGGATTGGACCATCACCGGCCAACATTTGTGCAACATCCGGCTCCGTTTGCTCCGCCTGAACACGATGCCTGCGTTGGACGGCAAGTTATTGGAGAACGTCGTAGCTCTCCAATCCAAACGGTCGCGCGACCTGCGTGAACTGGGCCGGATTCCGTACCCGATGATCCGTCGGCGCGGAGAACGAGGGTTCCGCCGAATCTCTTGGGAAGAAGCTTTAGCTCTGATTGCAGGAAAGATCAAAGCAAGCCGTCCGGAACAACTCTATTTCTATATGACGAGCCGCGGCGTTCCGAACGAAACCTATTATGCAGCACAAAAGGCGGTGCGCGCGCTAGGCACAAACAATATCGACAACGCGGCACGAATCTGCCATTCACCGAGTACTTTTGCGCTCAAAGCGGCTCTGGGCGTCGCAGCGACAACCTGTTCGTATACCGACCTGATTGGCACGGATCTAGTGGTTTTTTTTGGCAGCAACGTTGCCAACAACCAACCCGTCATGATGAAGTACCTCTACTATGCCCGGAAGGCGGGTACTAAAGTGGCGGTGGTCAATCCGTACCGCGAACCGGCCATGGAACGTTATTGGGTCCCGTCCGACGTCGAGAGCGCGCTTTTCGGGACCAAGATCGCAGAACATTTCTTTCCGGTGCAGGCGAGTGGAGATGTGGCTTTTCTCCACGGGACATTAAAACACATGATCGGCGAGGGTTGGGTCAAGGAGGATTTCATCCGCGATCAAACTACCGGGTTTGAGGAGTTGCGGGCTCTGTTAGGGAGATTTTCCTGGGAAGAGTTGGAAGTGGCCAGCGGCGCTAGCCGGAACCGCATGCGGGATTTTGCTCGTCTGGTGGCTGATGCGGAGCGTGCGGTGTTCGTCTGGGGAATGGGAATTACTCAACATACCTGCGGAGAAGACAACGTTCATGCCATTATCAACTTGGCGCTCGCCAGAGGATATGTCGGCCGAGACGGATGCGGTCTGATGCCGATTCGCGGGCATTCCGGTGTTCAAGGCGGCGCCGAGATGGGAGCTTACGCCACGGCCTTTCCCGGCGGATTGCCGATTAACGAGGAGAACGCAACCAAGCTCTCCAAGCAATGGGGATTTTCGGTTCCGAACCAAGCCGGAGTCACGACTCCGGAGATGCTTGAATTGGCTCTGCAGCGCGAACTCGAAGTGCTTTGGTCGATGGGTGGAGATTTCCGCGAGGTAATGCCCGATCCGCAACTGGTCGAGAGCGCGCTGAAGACGATTCCGCTTCGAGTGCACCAGGACATTGTGCTGTCGTCACAAATGTTGGTCGATCCGGACGACACGGTGATACTGCTCCCTTCCACGACTCGATACGAAATTCCCGGCGGGGTCACCGAGACCAGCACAGAACGGCGAGTAATTTTCAGTCCCGAAATTCCGGGACCACGCATTGAAGAGGCTCGCTCAGAGTGGGAAGTTTTCCTGGAGATTGCTCGGCAGGTTCGGCCAGAGTGGGCAGACAAGCTCACCTTTAAGGACACCGAAGCTATTCGAGAAGAAATCGCTCGGATAATTCCCTCTTATCGGGGCATCAAGGATTTGAAAAAGAGAGGCGACAGCTTCCAATACGGTGGCCCGATGCTTTGCCCAGGCCAGAAGTTTTCTACGGCGGACGGTAAAGCTCATTTCAAGGCGGTAAACCTGCCAGAGGTAAGCTTACCGATGGGTGCCTTTCGGGTGGTTACTCGCCGCGGGAAACAGTTTAACAGCATGGTCCACGAAGATATCGACGCGAGCACGGCGGCAACACGAGATGGTGTGCTGATTAATCCTGATGACGCGGGCCGGATGGGGCTCGTGTCCGGCGATCAGGTACGGTTGCACAACGATTTCGGTACATACCGTGGAAGAGTGCTCCTGGCGCCGGTAACAGCCGGGACGCTGGAAGTCCACTGGCCGGAAGGGAATGTTTTGGTCGACCCGAAAGCGCGTTCGCCTCTGGCCAAGATCCCGGCCTTTAAGGAGATTTCAGCTACGCTCGAACGAGCCAACGGAGCCGAGGAACCCGAACCGGTTTTAAAGCTGTGAAATGAAAGTGCCGCTTTATGACTCAAGCAACCAATAAGGGATTGCCCAATCGTTGGCTCCTGGCTGGCGGGGGTGTGTTAATGCAGTTGGCTTTAGGAGCTGTTTATGCCTGGAGCGTATTTCGGAATCCGTTAATGAAAACATTTGGTTGGTCCATCTCCGATGTGACAACCACCTTTTCTATAGCGATCCTTGTGCTGGGGTTTGCCGCCTTTCTCGGTGGTCTCTGGATGAGAAGGGTCGGGCCTCGCGTAGTCGGAATCATTGCAGGAATTTGTTACGGCCTTGGCGTCGCATTGGCGAGCCTTGCCAACGGCAATATTTGGATCCTTTGGCTCACCTATGGAGTCCTCGGTGGCTTGGGTCTTGGCTTGGGATATATTGTTCCCTTGGCCACGCTCGTGAAATGGTTTCCAGACCGGCGCGGCTTTATTACCGGGCTCGCAGTTGCCGGGTTCGGGGCTGGAGCTTTGATTACGGCTCCGGTGGCTGAGAATCTGATCGCCGGCGTGGGCGTACTAAAGACCTTAGCGATTCTTGGAATCGACTATTTGATCATGGTTGTGCTCGGCGCCTCGGTCATGCGCAATCCGCCCGAAGGCTGGATGCCTGCAGGCTGGCAACCAACCGCCAAGCAACAGGACCAACTGCAAGCCCGCAATTACACACTCAAAGAGGCGCTGTCCACTTGGCAGTGGTATGTCCTCTGGGCGATGCTTTTCCTGAACGTGACGGCGGGAATCAGTATCATTTCACAAGCTTCGCCGATGGCGCAAGAGATCAGCGGCGTGAGCGCCGCGGTCGGCGCAGGCATGGTAGGTGTCATTTCCATCGGTAACGGCATTGGTCGACTGTTTTGGGCCTGGTCCTCCGATGCGATTGGGCGCCGGAATGTTTTCTTGATCATGTTCTTGCTCCAAGCGGCGCTTTTTTTCCTGCTGCCTTCGCTCCGCCAGTTCACGATGCTTGCTCTGGTGTGCTTTATCATAATCAGCTGTTACGGCGGCGGCTTCGGCACAATGCCGGCCTTCGCTGCGGATTACTTTGGGCCGAAATGGGTCGGGTCGATCTACGGCCTGATGCTTACTGCCTGGGGCTTGGCCGGCGTTTTTGGGCCACTGCTCATAGCCAATATCCGTCAGGCCACCGGAAACTATGGCGGAGCGTTAATCGCCATTGCTTGCATTTTGTTGGTTTCTAGCCTGCTCCCCGTCATGCTACGACCTCACCGGGCCGCGGAAGAAGTCGCACACGCCAAGCCGGTGGGAAGAATCTGACGACTCTGCAGGATTTGCTTGGGAGCTCGTATGTCTGAATCGGACTCGATCCCCGCAAAGGCCGGATCGGACGTTGGCGAGCCACGGGTCCGTCCTCCAGAACTGCCCGAAGAAGCCGTTTTGCTGCGCATCTTCCTTGATGAGGATGATCGTTATCGACGTCTCCCGTTGTATGAAGCCATCGTTCTCAAGGCGCGCGAAAAGCGTCTCGCTGGGGCCACAGTTCTGCGTGGGCCCCTTGGCTTTGGTAAGTCGAGCCACATGCATACGACGAAAATTCTTCGCCTTTCCAGCGATCTTCCGATGGTTATAGAAATAGTCGATACGCCGGAAAAAATATCGGCATTTCTTCTCGAGCTGGACGGGATGATGAAAGGCGGTTTGGTCACACTGGAACGTGCCCAAGTTATTCGGTATAAACATGCACCTCAGAAACGCCTATTCGGCTGACCTGCTGTCCTTACAGCTTGGTCGGACTTCGAGTTCAAGCGAACGGGATAAAAGGAGAATTTGTAGCTCTTCAGGAAAAGTATCCTGGCGCCGCGGTGGCCCCTTTTCTTCCCGCCTGCTGAGCCAGCCTACGGACTTGTGCGCATTTTTCGATTGGAAATAAGAGCTCCAACCTCTCGGTGATATCTCCCACGCCCAATTCAAGAGTAAGACCCCGCGCGCGACGTTGATCCGTTAATGCGTGTCCTACCAATCGCTGGTACTACGGATCAAAAATGGTCGAGCGATACAAGAATTTGCGGCAATCCGTCGGGCCAATACGTCAGCGGATAGCGCCCCGACGGTAAAATCCGACAGAATAGAAAATGAACTTAATGCGATGAGATTTAACGAATGCTGCGCAGAAAAGTCGATTTGCCGCCTTGGTTTGCGCCGGTGATTATCACGAGCTCCTTATTGTCTGCATTCAGATCATTGCCGACAACTCGCTGTTCCAGGCTTAAAGTCAGACAGACATCATATAATCCGCTAAAGGAATGTCTGCGTTCTTGGGCAGCCGTCGGAAGGGGAAAGCATATTGGCTCCCCTTTTTTGACAAGGTGCTCGCGCAAATTCAAACAACCAACGTAGAACGCCAATTCAGTCCGCAACAAGTTAAAAAAAC
>DATNNZ010000030.1:0-40646 GCA_035601575.1 Chthoniobacterales bacterium | reverse complement strand
CGATTCGGTGAGTGCCGATTGGTTGTTCATATTGTCCAGGTTGCTGGCTATCCAGCAGCCTGCCAATACCCATGGCATCTACCGTCACGCCGAACGCCGAACGCCAAACGCCAAACGCCAAACGCGTCGTTAGTTCCGCGGAGCTAATTCCGCTAGCAGTTTCTCAAAGCGCGGATCGTTTCGAATCGGCGTCCAGAGCTGATCAGCTTTCAATTGGCCGTAATAAACACCCTCGGGTGTCTTCGCGAGCACCCCAAGTTGTTCAAACGCCAGATCCGGCTCATCCGTCCAGGCGTATACCACCGCTAAGTTGGCCAAAACGCCGGGACCATCCATCGCGTCTTTCGAGATTGGCAGTATTTCGACGGCCCGTCGTGCCTCCTTGATAGAATCCTCCTTCCGCGCGAGCAGAGCGTCGACGATGCCTAGTGCGCTTAGCAGCAGCGCGTTTCCCGGCGACGCTCGTACCTTTTGACTCAATTGCTCTCGCGCTTCAGCAAAGCTGGGGTTCGTATCCGGCCTCTTTCCTTGCAACCGGGCGAGCAAGATAGAATAACACCCGGCCGGTACTGGCACCGTTGCATAGCCAAAGTTGCCGTCGTCTTCACCGCCGATTTCACCGCCCTTCACCTGTTCGAGCAATTGCTTCGCTTTTGGCCAGTCGCGATCATTCAACGCGAAACCTATATTCAAGGACGACACTCCGCGATCCATGGCTGTTGATGCAGGAAGTTCAGCGACCGCCGAGCGAACCGCAGAATCATCACCAGTTTTCATAAAGTTTATAAACCATTCCTTTTGGATCTTAAGCATCGGCTGATCAGGAACTCGATTGATCAGCTGATCATATACCTCTTCGGAGGCGCGAAACTCGCGCATCGCATAAAGCGTATAAGCCAAATCGGAAATCGGATTGGGATTCTGTGGATCGAGTGCGAGGGCTTCCCTGAACTCCTGAACGGCCTTCTCGAAGTGACCCTGCCGGCGATCGATAAAGGCCGGGAGCTCGGTCGCATCAGAGTTGTTCGGCAACCCACGTTTTGCGATTGCGAGCTGCACCCGCGCACGCTCATAGTCGCGGAAGCAGAAATAAAGATGGTAGGCGTAGGTCAGATGAGCCTCGGGGAGATCGGGCCGCAACCGTAAGGCACGGTCGATTGCTGCATCCGCCCAACCGCGTCGATTCGGAGATGGATCATAAGAAATATAGAGGAGATCATGGGCATGCGCGGCTGCGCAATAGGCGAGGGCAAAATTTGGATCGAGTTGGCAGGCTTGTTCGAGAAGAGCAATTGCGTCAACGAGGGGCTTCTCGAAATTTCCACTCGCTAGGGATATTTCGGCGTCAGCGATGAGTTCTTTGGCCCGCAGATAAAGATCGTAGGCTGAGAGGTTGTCGGTAGGCCTTTGTTCAATGACTTTCTTTTCCTCCGGTGAAAGCGTGGCCGTCAATTTGCGGGCAATCGTCTGAGCAACCTCGCTTTGGATCGTAAAGATGTCGGTGAGATCCCGATCATAACTGTCGGCCCAGACCGTATTGTCGTTACTGGCATCGATCAACTCCGCACTGACTCGCACCCGGTTGCCGTTTCGGCGCACCGTTCCTTCCAGAACGTTAGCCACGCTCAAGGCGCTGGCGATCTGCCGCAAATCGCGTCTGGTATCGGCGCGATACTGCATGACGGAGGTCCGGCTGATGACTTTCAGTTGGGCGATCTTAGCCAGGTTGTTGAGGATTTCATCCTGTACGCCATCAGCAAAATAGGCGTCATCTTGATTTGCGCTGATGTTATCGAATGGAAGTACGGCAATGCTTCTCGGGGGAATCTCACTGGCCGCATTGCGCTGTCGTTGCCTCAAGAGCCAAAAAGTAATCAGAATCACTACGCTGCCAAGAAGAATGCCGATGATCCAGCGAGGGCGCCTGAACCGTCCAGGAAGGACAGGTTCGGTTTTTGGGCGCCGTACACTCTCGCTTATTGAGTTGGCAAATCGACCTTGATCTGACAGCAGATAGGTTATGCGCTCGGTTAAATCCGTGAGATGCTTCTGTAGTGGAGGAGTAATCGCATCTAACCAATGCACTGTTCCTAAAAAATAACCGAGGCTACCGCTGGGATTGATGTTCTCGGTGCGGAAAGGAATGACCGCTAATCCGAGAGAGAAAGCGGTAGCAACCTCCCGGCGCACATGCTCTGAACTGTTCGCGCTAGCGGAGAACACCAGGACGAACAGACGGCAGGAGTTAATTCCCTGAATAATCCCTTCGGTCCAATCGGATCCCGGTTTGAGGTCGCGCGGAGCGATCCAGCATTTGATCCCGTCCGACTCCAGGTGCTGGCAAATCTGATCCGCAATAGCTTTGTCGTTGCTAGAATGGCTAATAAAGACCTTCGACTCCATAGAGCGACAGGAGCGTTTTAGCCTGTTTCCTCGCCGATTGCTTGCAAAAAAGGACCTACCAGGAATTGCAAATCGGAGTTCGAGAACGACGAGAATGACAAGGGGCTCAGTCGCAAGCGACACACCCTCCGAGCTATGGAAAACTGCACGCGTTCCAGTGTCCGAAGCCTTCTATTCAATCGACTGGTTTGTGGTCTATTGTGCCCCTTAATATGCGAGATGACGCACTCAACTCGAACCTTCTCGAATCGTCCATAAGGGAGGTTCGGCAAAAGATACTGACTAAGGAAATCGACATTCGGATTCCAACCGAGATCGCCAAGACGCACCGCAATCTTTCTCCGGGTCGTAACACTTACCTCGCGACCAATGACGAAAACATCCAACGACAAGTCGATCAGCTTGAGTCACTCGATCAAGTGCCGCTCGCCGGCATCCCGATTTCCATTAAGGACTGCTTCGACGTCGCTGGTTATCCCACCAGCTCTGGGTCTCGATTCTATCAGGAACGATCTGGGGTTCGCTTGGCTGATTCCGCGGTGGCCCAACAAGTACGCTCAGCCGGTGGGATCGTCACGGGGAAGACACACCTCAATCAACTGGCCTACGGTCTGACTGGTGAAAACCGAGATTTTGGAAACTGTTTGCAACCGGGCAATCCGACATTGCTCACCGGGGGATCCAGCAGCGGAGCTGTCGCCAGTGTTTTGGAAGGCTCAGCCATGTGCGCAATCGGGACCGATACCGGTGGCTCAATCCGATTTGGATCTCGCGGTCTCCATGCCCGTGCCGCAATCGGTGTCTCGGCGTTGCCAAAGAATGCACTGGTCGAAATTCAGATGGTTGCTGCTACGCAGCAATGACAAATGACAGATGACAAATTACCTCGGTCACGCCTGAGTCGTCTTAACGTCCTCGTGCGCAAAAGGTCGCGGGGACGATCCATGCCTGACAAGATGCGCGGTTGCCACCTAGAGATTGGAAGATCCGTAAGCCAACAATTTGTCATTTGTCATCTGTCATCTGTCATGGCTGCGTAGCAGCTCATGCCTGAATTTACTCTGACCGCGGCGTCAACCCATAACCGTTGGAATCGCGATCTCTCGCCGCAACTAACCGTTGGTTCCGATTCAGTGATCCATATTGAGTGTTTGGACTCGAGTGGTGGGCAGGTCGGACCTGATTCGACTTTAGCCGACTTTCTGGCCATCGATCGCGACAAGATTCACACGCTGACCGGTCCGGTCTTGGTCGAAGACGCGCAGCCTGGTGACGTTTTACGGGTCGAATTTCTGAAAATCGCGCATCGCGGTTGGGGATGGTCGAGCATCATCCCGGGCCTGGGATTCTTGCCGGAATATTTTCCTGAGCCGTTCTTTTTTAGATGGAAGTTGGATCAGAATGTTACTCGATCGCTGATTCCTGCAATTGTTCCATTGCGCCCGTTTTGTGGTGTCGTGGGGGTCGCGCCAGGCCAGGAAGGTGAATTCCGGACGCGTGCTCCAGGAGTTTTCGGTGGAAACATCGATGTGCGCGATCTCACTGCCGGGTCGACGCTTTATTTACCAGTGCAAACTCCAGGAGCGCTTCTATCTCTCGGGGATGCCCACGCCGCTCAAGGAGATGGGGAAGTTTGTATCAACGGGATCGAATGCCCGGTCGATGTGACTGTACGGCTAAAACTCCTAAAGAACAAAAAACTGAGTGCACCGTTAGTCGAGAGTGCGTCATTGCGCCGAGAAACTGCCGGAGAGTGGATCATGGTCGAGTCGGACCCAGAACCTTTGGCAGCTGCGCGCCGGGCCACTCTTCGCATGGTTGAGTTCCTGATGGAGCAGTGGGATTTCTCTCGGGAACACGCCTACTTGCTTTGCAGTGTCGCGATGGATCTGCGTCTGGCGCAGGTAGTAAACGTCCCGATGGTGACGGTTTGCGCGGGACTGGCAAAGTCAATATTTGGTGTCCAGTAGCAGCGCCGCATACGCTATTTTCGCACGGACGCGTCTTTTTTTGCTTTCGTTTCCCAGGCGGACAAACTACTGGGACCATCGTCGCGACGGCCGTCATTAGTCCTCATCCTGACACAGTTGCGCTTCGGCCGGACCGCTCTTGACTGCTGTCTCCTGCATTCGGTATTCAGTATTCCGGCTGTGTTGGCATGTCGTGTGCCGATCCTCACGCGCATGATCGGGATCGGGACAAAGGTTTCGTTAACCTACTCAACTTATAGGTCGATGGAACTGCGCCATCTGCGCTACTTTGTCGTCGTCGCGGAAGAGCTAAACTTTTGTCGCGCGGCGGAAAGATTGAGGATCGCCCAACCTCCATTGAGTGTGCAGATTCGCCACCTCGAAGAAGAGTTGGGAGTTCAGTTGTTTTATCGAGTTAAGCGGCGGATCACGCTTTCGCCCGCCGGTGAGGTTTTATTCAGTCAGCTCGAAGGCTGCTTCGGGAGGCGGAGCAAATCGCCGATCAGGTCCGTGAGGCGGCCTCCGGTAAAACCGGGTCGCTCTCGATTGGCTTCGTCGGTACTGCGATGTTTTTTTGGAAACCGAAGAAGTGGTCCGGGAGAGGTTGATGGTGGCGCTGCCCGAAAGACATCGGTTTCGCGAGCGAACTGAAATCGCTTTGGCCGACCTCGCCGATGAACCGTTCCTGATGTGCTCGATCAACTGCGAACCGGGCTTACACAAATTTTACCTCGGGTTGATTCAGGATGCCGGCTTTCGGCCACGAGTCGTTCAAGAAGCTACGCACATCCAGACTCAGGTTGGGCTGTTTCCGCGGGAGTGGGGATTTCTTTGGTGCCATCATCAGCGGCGAGCCTACACAGGCTGGTGTTGTCTATCGGCCTCTTAGCGTTCCGCAAGCAAGTCTCAGCAAATTGATGGTGTGGAGGAAAGGACCGTGCTCGGTTCATCTGACTGGTTTTTTAGGAGCTGTCCGGCAGGCCGCGGCTTTGTTGCGTACGAGCGCGGCAATCCGACGCGCTCGCCGGCCGGCTCCAGAAGAGCGCTGCTACGCAGCGATTACAAATGACAGATGAAAAATTACAAATGACAGATGACGTAGCCCCACGCCGGAAGGGTCTTGCTTGCGGCGCGCGTAAGCTCATTGTGAACCTGAGGGATCGCTCCCCAAAGATCTGGTTCGTTCATCAGCAATCGTTTCCCGAGCACCGCACGTGTCCCCTAAAGCCTTCGCTAAGGAGGAGCAGCTCCTTTATCAGATTTGTCATTTGCTATTTGTCATTTGTCATCGCTGCTTAGCAGCGCGCTACCAGCCTAGAATCCACGCAAAAATGAGTGGCGCTACGATTGTGGCATCTGATTCTATCACATACTTCGGCGTATCGAGTGAGAGTTTACCCCAGGTGATTTTCTCGTTCGGTACCGCGCCGGAATAAGAACCATAGCTGGTCGTAGAATCACTAATCTGGCAAAAGTAACCCCATCGTGGGATACCTTCGCGTTGCAGGTCCTGATGGAGCATTGGCACAACACAGATCGGGAAATCTCCCGCAATACCGCCGGCAATTTGGAAAAATCCGATCGATGAGCTAGCTGAGGTAGCCGTGTACCAGTCGGCCAACCGGATCATGTACTCGATGCCCGTGCGTACAGTATGAACGTTCTTTACCTCGCCTGAGATGCAGTGGCCGGCGTACATATTACCCAACGTCGAGTCCTCCCATCCCGGAACAAACATCGGTAGTTCTTTCTGCATTGCGGCGTAGAGCCAGCTATCCTTAGGGTCAATCTGATAATATTTCTTCAACCGGTCGTCCTTAAGAATTCGGTAGAAGAATTCGTGGGGAAAAAAACAACGCCCGTTCTTATCGGCGTCGACCCATTCCTCCAGTACCGCCTTTTCGATACGCCGCATCGCTTCCGCCTCCGGGATACAGGTGTCGGTAACTCTGTTCAGGTGCTGGTCGAGGAGCGCTTGTTCGTCCTCAGGACGCAGCTCGCGCCAATTGGGAATGCGCCTGTAATGGTGGTGCGCCACCAGATTGAAAACATCCTCTTCGAGATTCGCTCCGGTGCAGCAGATCGCGTGGATTTTGTTCTGCCGTATCATTTCCGCCAAGGAGAGCCCCAGCTCGGCCGTGCTCATAGCGCCCGCCACCGTTACTAACATTTTTCCACCTTTCTCTAGATGTCGCTGGTAACCTTGAGCAGCATCTTTAAGGGTGGCTGCGTTAAAGTGACGATAATGGCGGGAGATAAATTCTGTAATGGTGCTCATTGGAAAAATAGCAGATAGAAGATAGCAAATACCAAAGGAAAGACGACAAATCACCAATGATGATTTTCAAAGGTCGCGCGTCTTCCTAAAAGAGGATGAACAAGTCAGCTCGCTAAACTAGTTCCAGGAAAAACATGACGGATCGTATTCGTTCGGGGATGCCCGCTCCACCCATTAACCCACCGCGTTCGCGGCATCTGTCATTCTTCATCTGCTATTTGCTATTTGCTATTTGCTATTCGCTGGCGGTCGGCTTCGCTGCCGACACCACCGCAAGCGGCGAGAAGATTTTTCAAATGCGCTGCTTCGTTTGCCATGGCCGAGATGGGCGAGGCTCGGGGCCCGCTTCACAAGGACTTGCGCAGAAGCCGCAGGATTTGACCGACCCCAACTGGCAACACAGTGTGACCGATGAGCAGATCAAAACCGTCATTCGATCTGGTGGCGCGATTTTGGGAAAGAGCGGAGCAATGCCGCCTAATCCGGATCTTACGAATGACGATCTGAATTCGCTGTTAGCGTACGTGCGTCAATTGGCGGGAAAGTCTTGAATACCGGTCATACAAGAGGGCGCAGAGACGGATTTTTCACAGAAGATCCTAGCGCGGAGAGAAAATGGGTCTAGGGCAGGTAGGGCAAAACAGATCCGGGCAAAGGCAGGATCTGTGAGCCTAGGCCCTGCGTGTCATTCGCCAAACCTTCGTCCCGACCGGCGCTGGTGCGTTCCTCAACCGAACTGTTAGAGCGCGCCAACGTATCCGCCATAGTCCGGCGACTGCTAGACCAAAGAGGAAGCATAGCGGTGGCACATCGTAAAATATGTGAGGCAATTCGGCCAAAATGACACGCAGGGTCCAGGCTCACAGATCCTGCTTTCGCCGGATCTGTTTCACCCTACCTGCTCTAGACCCATTTTCTCTCCGAGATCTCTGCGATCTTCTGTGAAAAAAGTCCGTCTCTGCGCGCTCTTGTAAGAGCCAAATCCTGTAAGCAGCGCGATGAATTCGTGTTAACGATAAGGCGCATATGTGGAAATTGGTTGCTATTTCAGGCGCGCTGTCACTTGGAATTTTCTCACTCTTGGCCGACGAACCAAACCTCAGAGTGGACGGTGCATGGATGCGAGCGGTCCCCCCTTCGGTCTCTGATACCGCGATTTACTTCACGATCACCAATCTGGGAAAAGACAAGGTGGCATTGACTGGCGGCAAAACGTCGATTGCGAATTCCGTCGAACCGATGGTCATGACCAAATCAGGCGAGGGAACTAAGCAAGAGCTTGGAATGGCGTCGGTCGATTCGCTGGAAGTTCCTCCGGGTGAAAAGTTGGTGCTCGAACCGGGCGGGAATCACCTGATGGTGATGGGCTTAAAAAAACACCCGGCGGAAGGTGAGAAAGTCGATTTAACGATTACATTGGAGCCGGGTGACCACGAGATCCGGCTGGAGGTACCGGTTTCTCGAAAACCGATTCCATGAGCACGTCTATCCTTCCCAACCAAGAGCTTCATCCGAACGAGCACCGGCCATTCTGGTCGAATTGGCGAATCTGGGCTGCTGCCGTGGCACTCCTCTTCGCCTTGGGAATCTCAATTCTCTTTGGCTCAAAGCAGGCAGCGCAGCGGGGTTACTTTGGTCAGCGTTTGTTTCCTCCCAAGGAAGCTTTCGATTTCAATTTGATCAACCAAGATGCTCAGCCGGTTCAACTACATGAGCTACGCGGCAAAGTGGTTTTGTTTCTTTTCGGTTTTACCCATTGTCCTAACGTCTGCCCGGCTTCGTTGACCAATTTGGCTGCGGTTTACCAGAAACTGGCACCGGAACAGCGCAAACAGGTCCAGATTATGTTTTTATCTGTCGACGGACAGAGAGATACACCGGCGGTATTGAAAAACTATGTCCCGTGGTTTGATCCCAGCATTATCGGCCTAAGCGGACCGAAGGAAGCCATCGACCGGACCGTTCAAGAATATGGCGGAAGTTACGACATAGTCCCTGGTTCTTCGAAGGATCCCAATGATTACGGGGTAAGCCATTCTGCCTACATCTATTTAATTAATCCAAGCGGCCAGCTCGAGCTGCTCTACGACAACGAAAAACTCGCTGACACCGATCGAATGGTCGGCGATATCCGCAAGATTCTGGCTGAGAAAAAGTAAGGTTGGCGGTTAGCAGTTAGCAGTTTGGTGCTGCTTGTTGTTTCCACACGATCCGAAGTATCGAAGGTTGGCAGCGCACAGGTCTCTCTCTACTAGGAGGCGCCCTTTTCGATCGATACGTTTGTGGCCTTAATTAGGGCAGATACCGAGTCTCCGACTTTAAGCTGCATTTCACGAAGGGATCGAGTCGTGATGACGGCGGCGACGGGTCCAATTGCTGTATCAATGATTACTTCCGAAAGCACTTGCTCCGAAGTGATCTCGCTGATGGTACCGGGAATTTTGTTTCGAATACTCTGGCTCATTTGACGATCGTCGGATCTTGAAGATGAGAATGCAACGGGAAAGGGGAAGGTGTCGGCGTATCAGCGGGTCGAACCCGAACCGATTTTGGAGTTTGCGTTTCCAACGGTCCTTCAGACCAGTCGCGCTACCGTGCCGATCAAGCACCAAAGCCGGGCACAGTCGAGTTGTTGCTAGATAGCGGCCCAAATGAACCAGAAACTCTTCAAAACACTTTTTCGCAGCGAGGTCTTGACAAGTTCGGCTTCATACAAGCCTGGGCTAAGCTCCTCTGGGGTCTCATATTTGGGTGACACTTTTGTCTCAGCAATAAGGTAACACTTTGTCTCAGTATTTAGGTAACACTGTGCTGGTTAGAAGTTGTTCTGTTGATGGGTCGTTGGAGGCGGTTCGCTCGTTTTTGCGCTTTGAGACCGTAGGTCGAAAAGGGCAAAAATGCGCGGCAGGCAGGTGACCCAGCAGAATGTCGCTGAGATAGACTTCGTGCATCTGGTCATTGTAACGCCTCAAGCCGAGTCGTTGACCTTGAAAGGCCTCTCCGATAAAGCGACGGTTATTGAGCCATTGGATATCGCCCTTGGAATTGACGGTTCGAACCTCAAATTCGGCATCGTATTCCACTGGCCAAACAGGGTGATATTTGAGCTCAGAAGCCAGGTAGATTTCGGCCGGAGTTTTCATACCCAAGGCTTCGTGCGGTCGCTCCTCATTAAAGCTCCTGAGCCATTTTGTCGTCCGACGTCGCTGAGCCTGGAGGCTACGCGCTGGGGGATTGGCTATCTCCAGCTTTAGGCTCAAATGCATCCGTTCGTGAGTGCCATTCTGGTAGGGTTTTCCCGGATCGATAAAATCCACTTGAATGCCCAGTAAGCGCCACCAAACGCTTAATTGAGTCAAGCCCAACACCCAACCGCCTGCGAAGGGTTTACCATTATCGACCCGAATTGCTCGAGGCAAGCCATACTGCTGGAAGACCCTCTCAAAGCTCTGCCAGACCGGTGCTAGAGCCAAAGAACTCAAGTTATCGCAATGAATGATAAAGCGGCTGTAGAGATCGCTGATCGTTAAGGGATGGCACTTCTGGCCATCCCCGGTGCGGAACCAGCCTTTGAAATCCACTCCCCAAACATCGTTACCCCATAGTGGCTCTAAACGCCTTGGATCAACACGCTCAGGACCAGCCTTAGCTCGACGCCGAGTTCGATGTTTGACTAATCCAAATTGCTTCAGAATTCGGCTGATCGTCGCTCGCGAGGGAACCTTTTCTGAGTCATGCAGGCGTCTCAAGCGAGCAAAGAGCTTTTTCGATCCCCAACTCGGATACTTTTTTTCTGTTCCAGTATCAGCCGCTGCCAGCGGGTCTCGATGACCTGCGCCGAGCCCTCCCGAGGACCTCGCTGTCGGTCTCCCAGTGCCTTGCTTCCCTCTTCCCGAGAGCGCTTGCACCACTTATATCCCGTCTTTCGACTTATCTGGTAATCCTTACACAGCTCCCGAAATGGCTTCTCCTTGCGGATTGCTTCTTTGACCAAACTTTCTCTCTGTTGTTGCAGCGCCTTTTCTTCCTTCCACGGCATCCCCAACTCTGTCTGGCTTACCTTCAAGGTGTCACCCTTTTTCTGATCCACCCCAGGTTTTCCTGCGCCCTGGGGTGTCACCCAATTACTGAGACAAAAGTGTCACCTTAATTGTGAGATCGACCCTTCCAAGGCCCTTCGGGCCGCCAAACGCCAAACGCCAAACGCCAAACGCCGTCGCTTTCCCGGTTGCGCGCTTCTTTTGCTGGTTGTAGACAAATGATCGATGGACGCGAAACGAACATTTATCTCGTTAATCATATTCTTGGCGCCTTTTTCGTTTCTAGTTGCCCAAGACAAAAATACCAAGGGCACCTCTTCCGTCCCAAGCGAGCTCGAGGCGATCAAGGTAGAGCTCAAGGCGCAGCAGGATAAGATCGAGCAACTCTCGCAAGAGATCGCTAAGCTGAGCGAAGCCATCAAGGAGAGCGAGGCCAATCGGGAGAAGGCTGCGGGCGAGAAGTCTCCGAGTTCCACACCGCCGCCTAAAGCCATGGCAGCGAGCCCGACTCCGACTCCACCTGCAACGGTCGGCGTGGAAAACCCTTCGCCGGTCGAACCAAGCGGCACTCGGTCCCATGTCGTCGCTAAAGGTGAGACGTTGACTCAGATTGCGAAACAGTATGGTGTGACGGTCGAAGAGATCCAACAGGCTAACAAGATTCAGGACGCCAAGAAGCTGCAGATTGGTCAGACGATCAAAATTCCTGGAAGCGCGTCTCCGTCACCGACTCCGGAAGGCGAGAAACCTTAGGAGCAGCCCGTCTGCTTGTTTTCTCACTTATCATGCCGATAGATTCCAATTCTGGCGGGCTGCTAGGCGTTGACGTTCGCAACAAGACTGGTAATGTTTAGCTATGCCCGAGAGGACGCAGAAACCACCAGCTCCGGCTCCGTGGGAACCAAAACAGGGTGACGGAGATGGTCCGCGCTCGCCGGATGTTTCGAAGCCGGATACCAAAGATCTTTTAAAGCGGATGCGCAAAGTCGACCCCAATCAGTCGAAACGTTATCGGCAGCGTACCGGTCAGTGAGATGGATGTGCTCCAGTCTCGCGATCGGTTTTCGGTAGTTCCGGAAACTCAGTCGGCAGAATCGAATGATTTTGTCTCCGTCTTAAGAAGACGAGGAGCGCTTACGCGACCCGTGACCGCGGTCGGGCCCCCGGCAATCACCGAGACCCAAGCGACCACGATTCTGGCGTTCAAGTTCGCCGATGGAGTTTTGGTCGCCGGAGATCGGCGCGCAACCGCCGGAAACGTGGTCATGTACGACCGAGCGGATAAGGTGCTCGAAATTGACCGCCATTCGCTCATGGCAATTGCGGGGTCGCCGGCCACTGCCTGGGAAATGGCTCGGGTTCTCGAACACTCATTTCAATTTTATCGTCGAAGTCAGCTCCAGGAGATGAGTGTCGAGGGGAAGGTACGCGCTCTCTCCAAATTACTTCGAGACAATTTAGGGATGGTTATCCAAGGAGTCGGGGTCGTGGTACCGCTCTTTGCTACTTTCGATGCGAAGGCGGTTGAGCCGGCGAAGGTCTTTTTTTACGACGCCATGGGCGCTCAGTTTGAAGCCGCCGACTTTGCGGCCAGCGGATCGGGTGGGCCTTCAGTTCGTAGCGTCCTTTATTACGAAAATACCTGGGGTCAGAAACCGATTCGAGAGCTTGATCAAGCAGCGGCGATCACGATCGCGTTGCGTGCCTTGGATACTGCAGCCGAGGCAGATACCGCAACTGGTGGCATCGATCGGCATGGGAAGATTTTTCCAATCATCAAGGTTATCGGTCGGGATGGTGTCCAATCCATTGAACACGATGAGCTCGCCTCACGCTTTCAGGCCGCTTTAACATGATCGACGAACCGTATCGTTGGGTAGAGGCAATTGCCAATCGCCGGGAGTACATCGAACACGAACTCGCAGGTGGAAGTCCTACGATGGCTCTCAGCTGTGCCGAAGGGGTTTTGCTGTTCACATTTGGCAAAGAACGCAAAAAGATCTTTGAGATCTACGATCGCATAGCCATGGGAGGAATTGGACATCCCGGAGATATCGAGCGATTGCGGATGCTGGCAATCGAGCTTGCCAGTACCGAGGGATTCACGCGATCCGCAGCCGACGTTTCGCTCCGGCGGATGGTAAATTACTCATTCAGTCCGACGCTTAAACAAGCATTCGAACAAATTTATGGAGCGCCTTACCTCGCGCGTTTACTCTTTGTAGAACTCGGCGACGAACCGGATCTGGATCTTTTTGTCCGACTTGACTACGATGGCGCCATGCACGCCAACGCCATGGTGCCCGGAAAATTCCAAGATAGTTTCGGCGTCATTTCTGGTACGCGCCGATCAACGGAGGCCATCGAGGCTTATCTGCGCGGAACCAAGGTAGGCGGACTGGAAGAGGCGGCAGCAAAAGCGATTCGGGCGTGGGGCATTGGACTATTCATGGCCGACGAAGAGCATCGCGAAACGCCCGAAGAGAACGTCCTTCATGAGTTCCTGCGCGAGCGGCTGAAAGAGTATACAATGGAAGCAGCTTTGCTGGAACGACGTTCCCGAACGCGCATGGCATTTGTTGAGCTGGACGAAAAAAAGCTAGCCAAGTCGCTGGATCCGTTCCGGACCTAGTGGAGGTGCGCCCAATGCCAGAGCTGGGCAAGAAGGTTCTCCTGGTGGGTCGCCAGCTGCTAGCCTGGGTCGGGTTGGTCGTTCTGTTTCGACTGTTTATTCTTGTCCTGCAAAACTCTCCGCCCGCCTCTTCCGAGACTCCGCGCGTCGAGCCTCGGATTTTGCCTGGGATTTTCGATACGGTCATCGTCGACCCTGGTCATGGTGGTTCTGACGAAGGTGCATCTGGCCACAATCTGAAAGAAAAAATGGTTACGATGGAGCTGGCGCACCGGATCGTGGCGAAATTGAACGCTCTCGGATTTACCGCGATTCTCACTAGAGAAAGGGACGAATTCGTGTCGCTGCCCGAGCGGGTGGCGATCGCCAATGCTGTTCCGGGCGCGATCTTTATCAGCTTACATTGTAATTTTTCCGATAACCCGACTGCTCATGGCGTAGAAATTTATCGCTGCGATTCGAAGTCGGAAGGAACTAACATCCGAGTGACAATGTCCTCAGGTAATGCCGAAGCAATTTCCGACGTGGAAAGCCGATTAGCTCAAGCGCTCGGTGATTCTGTAATGGAGCGGTTGCATTGCGAAAGCCGGGGCCTGAAGATTGCTAATTTCTATGTCGTTCGGAACGTCAGTTTTCCGGCGGTATTAGTCGAATGCGGATTTCTGTCGAACGCAGAGGACGCCAAACAGCTCGCCGACGAGGGTTACCGAGAGAAACTTGCCCAGGCCCTGGCTGGTGGGATTGCGGCTTATCGCTCGCTTATGGCTCCAAATGGAGTAAAATCGGTTAGTATCAATCCAGATACCCGGTCGATAACCGCCTCCCGATGAAAACGATTTTTGTATTGGGTTGTTTTCTCTTGTGGTCTGCCGCTGCCTGGGCAGATGACCTTACGCGAGCCGTTCAGCAACGCTTGAAGGACCGGGGATTTTACTACGGTGATGTCGATGGTCAGAGTGGATCGGAAACCTCGGCCGCAATCCGTCGATATCAGATTCGGTACGGACTAAAGGTAAACGGCGAGCTGAATCAGGAGACGCTGAATTCTCTTGGCTTGTCTGCTAACAATCTCCCGGCGGCGCCGGCGACGACACCCCGAATTCCAGGGACGAATCAACCCAGCGGTAGCGCTCGTTCTAACCCGACACCCGAGGCGACGCAGCGTGACCAGGTTCCGTCAAACGGCGACGAAGAATACGTTGATCCGAGGAATTACCCTCCATCTGGCCAATATCAACCGCGCAGTGAAACAACGAATTATCGAGTGATGTACGCTGGAACGCTGTATGCCGGAGCACCCGGCCAGGTACAGCAAAGCGTCATGCAGGCGGTACAAAATCAATTGGCGAGGTGGGGATTTTATCGTGGTGAAATTGACGGTCAGCCCGGTCCAGACACCATCAGAGCCATACGCGATTTCCAGGAGCAGAGCGGATTCTGGCCCAGCGGAAAATTGGATAACTGGACCTTGCAGGCCTTGCGTGCGTTGCCCGGGCAGCGCAATGGTCCCCCGATTCGGAGAGCGCCCGTCGATCGTCGTTTTGGTCCCGGTCCTTTCTTCCAAGAGGACGAACGGGAAACGTGGGTCGAGTAAGAACGGCTCGCAGGAAGCGTACGAACTATTGTCCGAGAGCGGCCAGGTACTCGGTTGCCGCGGGGCTTTTTAGCGAGGTATCGCCGCAATTATTGTTTAGATTCAGCGCTTGCGGTGGCCCACCAATTGCTCTTCCATAGCCGCCGAAATGGAAGCTACAATAGAGCGTTTAGGCGAGGCCCAGTTTCCGTCACCTCTACGCCACGGTCACTTCGATAAGTTTAAATCTGAGGGTCTGCGCGTGTTGCTCGATGACACCATCACCGGCGCAGAACCGAACCCGTCAGATGCTAAGGCGCCACGAAGTTTTGAGCTCGCTGGCCTCCGGGAGAAACTGTTCTTCGACCCGCCAAAAACGACTGCAGCGATCGTGACCTGCGGCGGGCTCTGCCCTGGTCTTAACGATATCACGCGTGGCATCGTGATGGAGCTGTACTCGCGATATGGAGTGACGCGAATCTACGGGATTCGTTATGGATACGAAGGATTGGTCCCACGCTATGGTCATGTTCCCCTTACGCTAAGACCCGAATCAGTTTCCACCATTCATACCTTCGGAGGAACAATTCTGGGAAGTTCACGTGGACCGCAGAACGTGGTTGAAATGGTTGATCATCTCGAAGAGCTGGACGTCGATATCCTATTCTTAATCGGAGGCGAAGGAACCTTGCGCGGAGGCGAAGCAATGAGCACTGAGATCCGCCGGCGTAACCTTAAGAAAAGTGTGATTGGGATTCCCAAAACTATCGACAACGACATCATGTACATCGACAAGAGTTTTGGGTTTGAAACGGCGTTTGCGGAAGCGGTGAAAGCGGTTTCTTCAGCTCATGTCGAAGCGTTAGGCGCCGTCAACGGAGTCGGACTAGTAAAGCTGATGGGACGAGAATCAGGATTTATCGCGTGCTACGCCTCTTTGGCAGGCCAACACGTCAATTTCTGCCTGATTCCGGAAGTGAAGTTTGCTTTGGAAGGTGGGCGAGGGCTGCTGGAGATGCTGCGTCATCGAATCGCTCGTCGGAAACACGCAGTGATTGTTGTTGCTGAGGGAGCGGGACAGGACTTGATGCAAAAAAGCACGGAAAGACCGGACGCTTCGGGCAATCATCGGCCAGGGGACATTGGCCTATTTCTCAAAGAAAGGATCAAGGAATTTTTCAGGACGCGTCGGATGGATATTAACCTGAAATACATTGATCCAAGTTACTTGATTCGAAGTGTTCCCGCGTCGCCTCAAGACAACGTTTACTGTACACGGCTGGCCCAAGCCGCGGTCCACGCTGGCATGAGTGGACGTACCAGCATGTTGGTTGGGCGATGGCATGGTTCATTCGTGCATATTCCATTTGGTGCGGTTACCAAGAGCCGCCGCAAGGTTGATGTGGACGGTGACCTTTGGTTATCGGTCCTGGAGGCTACCGGTCAACCGGCCTGGATGTGCTGAGGACTCGACCGCTCCTTTAAGTGCGGCGGTTGGCTTAGCTTTTGGATGGCTCCTAAAGAAATTCCAGATCATCTGAGACGCATCGAAATCGAGACAGACGTTTCCAAGGAAAAAGAAATAAAACGGGAGTGTGCTTCCCGGCCAGGTGTGGCCGCCGCCTACCACCCGGCAAAGAACCACATCCGTGTCATGCCTTCCGTCTGCCCATAAGAATTTCTCCGGATAGCATTCATCATTCGGATTCAGATCAGCCATCGGCAATTGGAGATAGCGGCTTTTGCAGCCATCGGCCCGGGACCAATATTCGACTGTCTCTTCCACCCCGATTACCTCTCCACCGTCATCAGTGATCCGGCCGCCATGGTACGGAACCACCGGATCAGTGGTGCCATGAATTTCCAGGACTGAGACGGAGTCCTTTGGTCGAAATCTTTTGGAAAACGGAAATGCCAATTGCCCGGAGACTGGAGCAATCGCGGCGAAAAGCGTCGACCGACTTGCCGCCAAGTAGTGACAGAAGATTGCCCCATTTGAGAATCCAGCCGCGTAGATTCGATGCCGATCGATCGGGTACTCCGTGTTTACCTTTTCGAGAATCTTATCCACGAAGGCGACATCATCGATGTCTTGCCGATAGGATTGAGCCATCTCATTTTCGCGGCCATCGTTCCAATTCCCAGCAAACGCCTCGGGAAAGATGGCAATGAAATGGTTGGCCTCGGCGATTCGGTCAAAGTGGGTCAGATTAATAATGGACGAGGCGCCATGGCCGGCCTCTTGGGTGCCGTGGAAAACGAAGACGACCGGAATAGCTTCCTCCAAGAGAGTCGGTACAAACATTCGAAAGGTGCGATCTTGTCCTGTTCAAAACTCTCTCTTCGCTAGCTTCTGAAGCACTTCTTCCGTAACGCATGGCTCAGCACCTCACCGGAGGCCGCTAAGAAAGATTCTTCAACAAAGAGGTCGCAAAGATCTCAAAGAAGGGGACAAGTACCACCTTCTTTGGGATCTCCGTGAGCTCCTGTTCAAAACTCTGTCTTCGCTAGCTTCTGTAGCACTTCTTCCCTAACGCATGGCCAGCACTCACCGGAGGCCGCTAAGAAAGATTCTTTAACCAAGAGATCGCAAACATCTCAAAGAAGGGGATTCAATTGGCCGTGTCTTTTGAAGGATGTGAGACCGCGCTATGAACCCGAATCGCCCTCTCTGAGATCTTTGCGACCTCTTTGTTGAAGAATCTTCTTCGTGATCTCCTGTTTGAGCAAGTATCGCAAATTGCACGGTTCTCCCCATCCCGTTAGCTCTCTGGCATGATCATCGAACCCAGGCGAGCCAAAAATCGCAGCAGATAAATCAGGTACCCAATCAGCCCGCAGAATTGAACGCCGCCCAGAAGAACATGAAGTTGTCCTGCGATAAATAGGTGCGGAAAACAGAGAATTGTGATGGCTGCGCCCAGATGAAAACAAAAGAGAAGAGGCACAATCCAGCGAATGTTCTGTTGCTGGTCTCGATGCAAGCAATCCAGCAGTTCCCGGCTCAGCTCAGCGGATCGTCGACCAGCTCGCTTAATGAGCCGAGTATCGACTACAAATATTAGCCAGACGATCGCCGAAAAGAGGGCGAGCAATGCGAACCAGCTGGCGGGATCGGCGATGTGGGTAAAAGCAACTGATTCAACCAAGGCGGCACTGAAGTAGAAGAAATTGTGACTGAAATCGAGTGGCCAACGGATGACCGTCAGCGTGTGGCCAATTGAGCGGGACCAGAAAAGAAATATCAGGAGCAACGCGTTCAAAACATAGACCAGCTGGTCGAGGCGAAGATGAATGAGCAGTTGCGCCGAGTTGTCGCAAAGGAAATACAAGGCTACTCCCTGAATAATGCTGGTCAGGGTCAACTCGATATTGATCACCAGATTGTCTAAACGCTCGCGCTTCGGATCACATTCTGAAATGATCGTTTTCGGCCCGAAATCAGGCTCCAGGGAGGAATTTGGCATTGCCTAGTTTGGTCTCTGCACTTTACCAATTTGAGATGGCGAGGGAATCTGATTCTTCCATCGGCTCCTCGTTCAGTTATTGGAGACGAGAAGGGCGGATGGTAGGCTCTTCAGTTAAGGGTAGGAACGCAGAATGAAGACCGATCAATAAATGATCGTTGGGAAAACCAAAAGGCCGCGCAACGTCGACGCCCCTAGAGCCGCCGCTATCCTCTATGGCGATTGGGGCACCAGCAAAGCTTATGTTATTGGCTTGGCCTTTGCGGTCGCGGGTTACAGTTCATTTTGGCTGATCCTCGCGATGTGCGCGCTGATGGCTCTGGTGGGCGTGAACTACATGGCCATCTGCAGGCACTACCCTGACGGCGGCGGTGTTTATGCCAGTGTCCGTCACCGATCCGAGATTATCTCCATCGTCGGCGCCTTCCTGTTGATTGCCGATTACATTGTTACTGCAGCAATTAGCGCGCTCTCCGCTTTCCAATATCTTGGCTTGCCGAACCCGGAATTTCTTGCTGGTGGCGCCATCCTGGCCATTGGTGCGCTGAACTATTTTGGACCTAAACATACCGGAGGACTGGCTGTTCTGGTATCGGTGCCGACGGTAATCGTCATTATTATACTGGGACTGTTTACCATCCCGCACATCGGCGAGGCGCTGCACAATCTGCAGCCGCAAACCGGTGGATTCTTAAAAAACTGGAATGGATTCGTCGGCATTGTTTTAGCCCTGTCCGGGGTAGAGGCGGTCGCGAACGCGACCAGCATAATGAAGCTCAATCCGGGCAGCACGGACGATCATCCGGTTGTTACCAAAACTTCCACGTCGGCCATTACGGCCGTGATGATCGAAGTTTGCTTGTTCACAGCGCTACTTGGCCTAGGGATGCTTGCGCTGCAAGGTCTGCAAATCCAGAATGGAGACGTAAACGCGCCGGGCAACCCGGGCGTCCGGGATTACATGCTTCGGTACATGGCCGAAATCTTCGTCGGAGGAGCCTTTGGCGCTATCGCCGGCCAGATTGCCGGCTGGTGCGTGACGATTGTGATCGGGGTACTCTTGTTGTCGGCCGTTAACACTGCGATTGGTGGTTTGATCGCCATATTTTTTCTTCTATCACGGGATGGAGAGATCCCTCCGCAATTCGAGAAGCTGAACAGCTTTGGCGTCCCTGCGTTTGGACTAATTATTGCAACCATTATTCCGGCCGTGCTGGTTGTAGCGGTAAAAGACATCGCTGGCTTGGCCGATCTTTACGCGGTCGGCGTGGTGGGAGCGATCGCAACTAATCTCGGCGCTACCTCTACCGATAAGCATCTCGATCTCGCTCGCTGGGAGAGAATACTGATGTTCTGCACGTTTCTCATCATGACGGCAATCGAGATCACACTCTTTATCGACAAACCGAACGCTCGAGTATTTGCCGTTTCCATTCTGGCAGTCGGTTTGGTTCTACGCGGACTGGCCGAGGAGAGGGCAGAAAAGAAGAAAATCGCGGCGGAAAAGCCGAAAGAAGAAAGAGCTTCTCCGCTGCCGGCGTTGTTTCAATCACCCAAGGATGAGATTTTAGGACCGCCTATGCTATGCGCCGTTCGCGGTATCGGTCGGACCTTAGATTTTGCTATTCAAGAGGCCAAAGAAACCAAACGCCCGCTCTACCTGTTGTTTGTTCGAGAGCAACCTGTGCTGGCACCAGGCGACCGCAAGCGAAAATGGACGGAAGACGAGGAAGCGACCGCTATTTTTTCCTATGCAAGTGAAAAAGCCGATGGGCTGACGATCCTGCCGTGCTACGCAGCAAGCGACTCGGCCGCAGATACGATTGTGGATGTCGCAGCGACCGTCGGTGCTTCCTACCTGATCGTCGGGGCTCCGCAGCGTAGCATGCTCATCAATCTACTGCGTGGCAACATCATCAAGAACATCTCCGATATCCTACCGGAAGAAATTCATCTTCTGGTCTATGCGTGAGGGGACCGGACGCGGAACACGGAATACAGCGGCCTCAGGACGGGTAGGGCGATAAAGTCTTTAAGGACTGTAAGCCCCGCATCCCCTGTTCAGCTCGCACGTCATATAGCTCACACATCTTACCCCGCTGTCGCTCAAAGATGTGTTTCGTCCTCCTATTCCTTCACGGGTTATCGTTCCCGGTGTTCCCGGTGTTTCCGGCGTTAACCGTGAGGACGGGGACATTGCTCTCGCGTACGAGATTGTTTACTGCTGGCAGATCCACGGTGCGGATCTGTTCCCAGATCTTCAGCTGTTCGTCCAGCTTCGTGCTGAGCATCTGAAAAACGCCGTATTGCGGTTGGGTTGGAGCCGCATCGGCCTGTTCGGCCGTATGGAGGAAAGTGTCGAATGCCTCGTTCAGCATTGTGGGAAATGCCAGATCCGCTTCCGAGCCCTTCATATTCACTTGCATCAGTTGCTCTTCCACGGCTGAAATCTTTCCTTTCAAACTCTCCGTCCGATCTAGGGCGCGGCTCAGGTTTTGCTCACTAGCAAAGTGTTGGTGGAAACTATCGATCTGCGATTTTAGATCACGAATCGCATTCACTACCTGGTGCAATTGACTGATTCGATCGCGCGTTTGCAACAAAAGAGCTAGTTGTTCACGCAACCCTTCTTCGGATCCCTTGACGCGCGGGTCCCCGATCACGTGAAGCGGAACGGTCTGTGTCTGGCCCGCTACCGTCAATCGTATCTCGTAATCGCCCGGCGCTACGAGGGGACCGCGTGGACCCGAGTCGGGGTAAAAGGCTCCTGGAATTTCGACTGGATCTTGATAACGCAGATTCCAGGCATAACGATTCATCCCAGCTTCTGCCGGTACGGTCTTCGCCTCCGGAACCCGATCAGGCCACTCGGCCGGCGGTTCGTCGCGTCTTTCCTCGCGACTCGAAAGGCGGCGCACTGGCTTACCGCTGCTGTCCAAGATCTCCAGAACGACTTCCTCTTTTGGTTTTTGCCGGAAGTAATAGTCGATGATTGCTCCATTGGGAGGATTTTCGCCGGCTGGTTCCCGCTTGTTAACTTCGTCCAGATAATGCAAACGAATGGCCGTCTCCGGTTGGTAAAGAATCATCGAAGCTTGGGCTAGTTTCGGATCGAGTTGCCGCAACGGCGTGACGTCGTCTAGTACCCAGAAAGAACGTCCGTGCGTCGCTACTACCAAATCAGCGTCTTTAACCACCAGATCATGCACTGGGGAGTTTGGTAGATTCAACTGCAGCGATCGCCAATGGCTGCCATCGTCGAAAGAGAAATAGACACCGGTCTCAGTCCCGGCATAGAGCAGTCCACGGCGTTTCGGATCTTCTCGAACTGCGTGCACGTAAGCACCGTCGGGAATGCCTGCGATGATGGTAGTCCAAGTCTTACCCGAATCGTGTGTCGCCAGGATCAAAGGTCGAAAATCGTCGAGTCGATGCCGGTCGACCGCAACGTACGCGGTTGCCGCATCATGTGGTGAGGGTTCGATTAAACTCACGGTGCTCCATTCCGGAAGTTGAGGAGGGGTTACATTCTTCCAGTTTCGGCCACCATCGATAGTCAGCTGAATCAGTCCATCATCCGTTCCGGCCCATAGTAGTCCCTTTTGTTTTGGTGATTCGGCTAACGCAAAAACCGTGTCGTAGTATTCGACGCTCGTGATGTCTCTGGTGAGCGGACCACCGCTCGGCTTCTGTTTACTGCGGTCATTGCGGGTCAGGTCCGGGCTGATCGCTGTCCAACTCTGCCCATGATCAGTGGACTTAAACACACACTCAGCAGCGGTGTACAATGTGTCCGGATCATGAGGCGACAACAACAATGGCGAAACCCACTGAAATCGATGGGCTAGCTCTCCTGCGCCGTGGCCCGAAACATCGAGCGGCCAGACCGATATGTCTTGCGCTTGCCCAGTCCGTTTGTCGTAACGACTAATGTCTCCCTCGGTATTGGAATAGATGATCAGGGGATCACGCGGATCAGGTACCACGAAGCCACACTCACCACCGCCGGCTGAGTACCAGTGCTGGCGACCAATTATCCCTTCGTCGGTCCGGCTCGCAATCGCGACGTTTGAGTTGTCCTGCTGTGCTCCGTAAATGTGATAGGGAAAAGCGTTATCAACCGCTACATGGTAAAATTGGGCGGTAGGCTGATTATTCTCTGTGGTCCACGTTTTGCCGCCATCGGTAGAGACACTCGCTCCACCGTCGTTGGCATTGATCAAACGCCGAGGATTCTGTGGATCGATCCACAGACCATGATGATCACCGTGTGTCGCCGATAGTAAGCTAAAGGTCCGCCCGCCATCGCCGGAACGGTACAAACCGGTGTTCAAGACATAGACCGTATCAGCCGATTTCGGATCCGCGTAGACCTTGCTGAAATACCAGGCGCGTTGCCGAAAGCGTCCGTCATCGTTGACTCGCGTCCAGTGATCCCCGCCGTCGTCTGATCGGAAAAGACCACCTTCTTTGGCCTCGACCAGCGCGTATACCCGATCTGGATCGGCGCCCGAAACAGAGATTCCGATTCGTCCAAGGATTCCATCCGGTAGGCCGTTGCCCTCAAGGTGTTGCCAGGTTTCACCACCATCGATCGAACGGTATAAACCGCTGCCCGGTCCGCCGCTGGAAAAATACCAAGGTTCCCGTCTGGCTTGCCAAAGCGCGGCGAAAAGAACGCTCGGATTGCGCGGATCGAACACGATATCGATTCCGCCCGTGTTTTCGTCTTTGAACAAGACGTTCCGCCAGGTACGGCCGCCATCGGTCGTTTTGAAAATCCCGCGTTCACTATTCGGGCCGAAAGCGTGGCCCAATGCCGCGACGAAGACAGTGTCCGGATTGGTGGGATGCACGATCAGTGCGCCGATCTGCCTGCTATCTTTGAGTCCGATGTTTTTCCAATTCTTGCCGCCATCGATCGACTTGTAAACGCCGTCTCCAAAAGTGATATCACCGCGAATGGCGGCTTCGCCCGTACCAACATAGATAACGTTGTGGTCCGACTGTGCGACCCCAATATCCCCAATGGACGACACCGCCTCCTTCTGAAAAAGAGGAGCCCAGGTTTGTCCGCCGTCCGTTGTCTTCCAGACGCCGCCTGCGACCGCCCCAAAATAATAAACGTTGGGTTCGTCGACCACCCCTTGAACCGCTAGGGCTCGCCCACCTCGGAATGGGCCAACCAACCGCCACTTCATACCGGAGTAAAGACTTTCATCGATCGCTGACTTCTCTGGCGGCTCAGCGGCGGTCGGGTCGGGCGAAGCGAAGGCGGATTGGTACGGCGAAACAGATCCTGCGAAGGCAGGATCTGTGAGCCGGGCGAAAAGAAGAAAGAGAAAAACGAGTCTCAAAAAACAGCGAATGTCCATAGGTTGGCCCAATACGGTCGCCTGGCACGGCAAGGGCTATATCCTAGACGCTGCCGGCTGGGGATCAAAGGATTCGGTGGACCCGTGCGGGATGGGCGTCATGTTCGTGGCGCACGAGGAAGCGCACTTTCCCAGGTCAGGAATCGTTCATCGTCCCTGCCGGGAGAAGGATCGCAGCCTGTCCGCCATACTTTTCCAACTACACGCAGTTCCTCACCAATCCCTTTGCAGCTCCATCTCGCTATGCGATGGGTGTCTTAAGACGGATTTAGGATCTATGCCAATACTTGCATCTCCCCAATTTCCGAAGGAACAATCTGAGTCGGGTGAATTTGTGCGTCAGCAGGATGCGTTTCGCCGATGGGTTACTTCGGATCCTGAAGGCGAATTGCCGCCGACTCCTCACCGATATCACTTGTATGTTTCCTGGGCGTGTCCCTGGGCTCACCGGATCATCATTGTGCGGCACCTGAAAAGCTTGGAAAAAATAATCGGTATGACGGTGGTTGATCCCATTCGCGACGACAAGGGTTGGGCCTTTCGCGACGTGCCCGGCGCTTCGCGCGATCCGATCAATGGATTTCGATACCTGAGCGAGGCTTATCTTGCCACAAGTCCTGGCTATGACGGTCGGGTCACCGTACCTGTGCTTTGGGACAAGGAAACCAAACAGATCGTTTCAAATTCCGACGACGATCTGATGCGAATATTGAACTCTGCATTTAACGAGGTAACCGGAAACCAACTGGATCTTTATCCTACGGAACACCGGGCTGAGATCGACTCGCTTAACGAAACAATTTACGAGACGGTTAACGACGGAGTGTATCGAGCTGGTTTTGCCACTTCGCAGCATGCATACGAAACCGCGGTATTAGCGTTATTCAAGACATTGGATGAGTTGGATGATCGACTCGCGACTCGGCGATTTCTTTTCGGACCGCAGCCCTTGGAAACCGATTGGCGTCTGTTCGTTACACTTATTCGATTTGATGCGGTCTACCACGGGCATTTTAAATGCAACGTCCGTCGCATCCTCGATTACCGAAACCTTTACGGTTATCTGAGAGATCTGTATCAGCAGCCGGGGATTGCTGAGACGGTCAACTTCGACCACATCAAACGGCACTACTACTACACGCACGACGACATCAACCCGACCCAAATTGTGCCGATCGGGCCGAACCAAGATTTGAACTCTCCGCATGGGAGAGAAGGAGTCGGGTAATTGCGGAATGCGAAACGCGGATTGCGTATTGCGGAATTGGTGTTTCTTCGGTAGCGCGGTCTGCGAATAGCGACCTCATGGTGCAGTTGTGGCATTCGACGAACGGTCGCTGAACATGGTGATCGGCTCTGGCCAAGGACCAACGGCTACTTTCGAAAATTTTAAACCGATACCACACTTTCGGCGTCTATTAGAGCATGGATTTTCGATTCCAAAGGATTGGAACAAGAGGGTTACGAGCAACTCTGCCCGTTTCTCTCGCGCTGATCCAGCAAGGAACGACACCTATGTTTCCCCCGAGAACGCAGGGTGAGACATATGAGTAGACTACATCAATCAGACGGACTAAGCATTCTTGCGCGCTACACTAGCGTCGCAGCCATTGCACTCGCTTCTTCAACGCTACCGCTAAAGAGCGCGCCGAACGAGCAAGCTCGAGACGATCAGGTCAAAGTGGAGTCCAGCGAAGATGGTCAGACCGAAACCGGCGGCCGTTCCGCTATTGACTAGTTAGCGATCTTGCTACCGATCGGGTCGCGGCGATTCACGACTCCGCCAAGCCTACGTCGCGGCCGGTCTTGTGATTTTCTTCGACCGCACGGCTAGGGCGCGCCATAGCGTAGCGACGGCGGCACGTCAGCGAGCGACAGCGAGATAAGACGTGTGCGCCGCTAGAAGGATGGGTCTACCACGCATCGTATCCTCTTATAGGCCCGCTACAAAGGCTTACAGTCCGGCTCTCTTATCGGCTCCACCAGGCGAGGCACTCGTCGAACACCTTACCTGCCGCCGCTGATCGCTTTCGCAGCCACATGTCGAATAGCATCGCCTTCAAGCAGACGAGATAATTCAGTGAAACAGCTGATGATCGCAACGACCGCAATCAACAGGAACAACGCGAGAACGAGCATTTCGATCCGCGCGACCTGAGGAACGAGCGCTTTTGAAGGCAGCTTCCAGAACTTCGCTTCGGGCTCAGAAAGTGAGCTTCGCCCAACACGTTTTGCGTCCTCTTTTGTGGCGGCATTTTCTTTCTCGTCGCCGGGTTGAAACAGGAGTTCTGCCGGCGCGACGAGTTTCACTATGGCAGACATGGTTTTTCTCGAGGTTATGATCTGTTTGCTTTGAAAATTTGGCCGGACTACCGGCCTTCACCCATTACAAAGGAGTTCTGGTCTCAAAGTTTCGGAATTCCGCGATCGGGACTCGAATGAGAGCGATTGCTCGTGCCTCGATCCATACGTTTTCTCCAATTCCAAGATTCCCAGGCACGAAATAAAGGTGTAAAAAGTCGGTAGGAGAGGCTGCAGATGAACCCGAAAGACAGGTTGGCGGATGATAAAGCCGGCCAGTTTCGAACCACGCATTGGAGCGTCGTCTTACTTTCCGCTCAGACTCAGGTGCCCGGTTCGCGAACGGCCATGGCCGATCTTTGCCAGCTCTACTGGTATCCGCTTTACGCTTTTGTGCGGCGCCGTGGATATAGCGCTGAAGATGCCCAAGATCTGACGCAGGGTTTCTTTCTCAGTCTGCTCGAACGCAAGTCGCTACGACAAGTAGGCCCCGAAAAAGGGAAATTCCGTTCGTTTCTTTTAGCATCGTTGAAAAACTATCTTTCTGATGAATTTGATCGCGAGAACAGCCTCAAGCGGGGAGGTCAAATCGAATTTGTGGCACTTGATTTCGAAAGTGGCGAAGAACGTTACCGCGAAGATTCGGCAGATACTTTGACTGCCGAAAAAATTTTCGATGCGCGTTGGGCTTTGACTCTGCTGAGCCACGCGGTCGAACGTCTTCGCAAAGAGTACGCATCGCAAGGCAGGACCGCGATCATCGATACGCTTCAGCCGTTTCTAGATTCTACCAACTGCAAGAGGTTACCTTCTTATGAGGAAGTTGCCGATCAACTCCAGGTGAGCCTGGCTGGAGTCAAGACGCTTATTCACCGCTTACGAAAACGATATAGTGAGCTTCTGCGGGAAGAAGTCGCGCGCACAGTGACCGATCCGCAGGCCATAGACGAAGAGATTCACGCTCTCTGCGAAGCACTAATTGCTTCCGAGGGCCGGTTGGGGGCGTAGGCACGACTGCGTCGTGATGACCAATAACAAATAGCAGATAGCAAATATGTAGGGGAGAGAGCGCTGAGGCAATGTGGTTTGGTGGCGAAACAGATCCAGCGAAGGCAGGATCTGTGAGCCTCGAGGTCGGGGTAATGGAGTGATACAAAAATGGCGACCGTTCCGGCATTTGCTTCGGAGGGTGCGTCGCTTGCGACGCCCGGGAACTACCCAATGTACATCGAGGCATCGAGCCGAACGATTTAGAGCAAGTCATCATCAGGGGTAATTCGGGGGAGCAGCAACCTACTCCCCTCCGTCGCGAGGCGTTGCTTCCGCCGAAGAAGGTGCGGCATTCGCCAAGGTTCTGGGGCTGCCAGACTATACGCCTCCACTCACCACCCTCATCGCCACATGCGCGACCGCATCGCTTTCAAGCAGATGGGAGAGTTCGGCAAAACAGCTGAGTACTCCAACCAGCGCGACCGCCAGGAACAGCATAAGAACGAAGAATTCGATCACCGCGAATTGGGAAGGAACGGCTGGCGCCGACAGCCGCCAGAATCGCGGTTCGGATTCACCGATCAAACCCAGCCGAACCGGTCTTAATTCCCGATTCGCGAAAAGACGCTCTTTCTCTCCAGGTTGAAACAACAGCTCGGCGGGCGGGACGAATTCGACGATGGCAGACATGGCTTTTGCTCCGGTTTGATTTATTGCCTTTGGTGTTTAGCCGGATAACCGGCCTTCACGTGTTACAGAGGCTTTCCGGACCGAGAGTTTCACGGTTTTACCGAGCAGACTGAACTTGGATTGTCGCTTCAAATAAAGAAGCAGAGTTCTGAAACTGTGCGCTTCGATTTTCTCTGTAGCTCTAAAGCGCAGGAGCGAAAGCCCGTTCTTTGGTGGCTATTCCGTTCACTCTAGTGCACCACGGCTTCAGATTTTCACATTCGTAGATAAAAGGCTCGATACGCCTTCTTTGAGGTTAGCGGTAAAGTTGATCGAAAGCCGACCCGCCAAAAACAGAGTTACGAGGAACAGAACCGCTGCTGCAACCAACGTGTAACTTGCTCCGGCGACTGCGACTGAGGAACTCCAGATCAGACCGCCTAGAACCATTGCTCCTTGCGAGACCATCATGATGGTAGCGTTCATGCGGCCTCTCACCCAACTCGGCGCAGCACGCTGCGCCGCTACCCAGAGTTCGGAAGCAGAGAGCGTCCATCCCACGCCAGCAAGCGCCGCGACTAACAAGAATAGCTCGATCTGGCGGACGAATCCCATCAACCCATAGGCCAGGACAATCAGCAAGTTCGCCGACAAGGTGAGAGCGTTCGGCGAGAAGTGAGCTCTGAACCATGGAACGATAAATAGTGCCGCGACTACCGAGCCGGCTCCCATGCTCGTGAACAAGAGACCGAAGTTGGACGAATTAAGATGTAGCACTTTCAAGCCGACGACTGGCACCACTGCCGGAATGGCTGAAATGAAGAGAGCGAACAGAACATTTCGGGCAAGCACAATTTGAAGCTCAGGTGCACTGCGAATGCAGCGGATTGCCGTGCCGAACGATTGGAAGAAGCTTTTCGACGAAAACTTTGGCGAAACCGTTGATTGTTTCCATTGCAGAATGGACAGAACCACCAAGAGGAAACAGGTGGCATTGGTAATAAACACATAATTCGCTCCGATCGACGAAACCAACAAACCACCTAATACTGGGCCAACAATGCCCGAGATGTTGAATTGCAAACCACTCAAGGTCACAGCAGAGGGAAGTTCCCTGTCTGAGACGACTTGCGGCACGATCGATGTCCAGGTCGGCGCGTTGAATGCAAAGCCGACTCCGAGGAAAAAGACGCTAGTCAGAATAAGCCAAGGATTGAGAAGGTGTAGCCGAGCCAGAACCGCCAATGCGATGGCTATCGCTGCCAGCCAAAGATTGATTGCGCATACCAGCTTCTTCCGGTCGACATTATCGGCCAGAGCGCCGGCGGGCAGCGTGAATAGAAAGAAAGGTAGTGATGCCACTGTTGACATGAGCGAAATCAAAAATGGCGATTCGGTAAGCGTATTCATCATCCAGGTAACCGCGTTATCCTGAGCGGCAACACAGGTTCCAGAGAGGACAGTGGCAATCCACAATTTTCTGAAGTCAGGGTTGCGAAGTGCCGCCCAGCTTGAGTTCGTCGTCACGACGCTATCGGGTGTCATTTGCGTTGTAGCAAGCTGATAACCCTAAGGGCCGCCGGCTTCCCCTCGTTCGCTGCTATTCTGCTCCCATCGGTAAATCAGGGGACCGTTCGGAGTGTAGATGATCGAAACCTGTCGATGCAAAGAAACGTCTTGGAACGCTAAATCATCGACCGAACCGGAGAGAAAAGCTCGAACTGCGCGAAAGAAGCTGCGCGTGTTGCGGCTTGGCCACCCTCCTTTTTCTGAAATGATGGAGGGTACGAGTGGGCGAACCGGAACCGCAACGG
This sequence comes from Chthoniobacterales bacterium, assembly GCA_035601575.1. Classification (GTDB taxonomy): domain Bacteria; phylum Verrucomicrobiota; class Verrucomicrobiia; order Chthoniobacterales; family JAFAMB01; genus DASTDH01. Next base: position 11,134 of record DATNNZ010000030.1, on the reverse strand, counting down.
ATCTGGACGGCGACACAAAAATTGAAGCTGGAGGATAGGGCAAAGTAGTTTTCATAAGGCGATTTGCTTTCGGCCGCGTAATCGATCTTCACTCAACTACAAAGGATTTCCGATCCGATGGTTTCAGGCATTGTTCTCGATGTGGCCGCCGAGTGTGCGTGCTGCCGATGGCCGAGCAATTTGGTAGCGGCGACTAGCTGTCCGACATGCTTTGATGCAGACAGACTTGCTTCGCCTCATCAGGACGACGTCGGATTCCGCTACGCTGAACGTCGCGGCATGTCACCCTGGTCGGTGTCTGTTCCGTTGCAGGCGACCGAGTTGCACCCGAAGGTTGTTGTCGGAGTTCCGGCAGACAACGTTGCCTTAAGGCATCCAACGCCGGAATATCCTCGCATTGTCCTGAGCCTACATATCAGCGGCGATGTCGTGGTTACCGTCCGGGTTGAGAACGGCAGAGTTATGGAAACTACGGCCAATTCGCATTCGTCGCCTCTCCTGGCTTATTCCGTGACCCGCTGGGTAGCCAACCAGTGGAAGTTCAAACCCTCCGTGAGTGGAGTGTTTACTATCCCGATCTCATACAAAGAGTCCGCGTAATTCCGAAAACGGAAGCGGGCGAAGAGAGACGGGAACGCTTTTGTTCCCGTCTCTTCTTTTTTCGGTCCATGGTCACAGCGGATGTTTGCGACGGCTGCGGTGCTGCGGAACGGACGGTTACCTTGCGTGGGTAGGGCGACACAGTCCGGCAGGCGCAGCGTACAAAAGAAAAGTTGGGTCGCGCCGGACTGTGAGCCTTGTGCTGGCCGATCGGATGTTTCCGCCTGCAGCCACCTAAACGGAAGCGATGCGGGCGGCTCACGCGTCAACGCTCACGCACCTCGTGGCTCACACACCTTTATCTCGCTGTCGCTCGATGGTGTGCCGCCGCCGCTGCGCTATGGCGCGCCCTAGCCGCGCGGTCGAAGAAAATCACAAAGATCGGCCGCGACGTAGGCTTGGCGGAGTCGGGTATCGCCCTAGCGATGGTGACGGCGAGAGATTTCTTCTCCCATCACCTTCGTTTTCGAACGGTGCGATTTGCTAAGGCAATGCAGAAAAACAGGCAGGCTGCGCTGATGTCGGGAATTCGCCCAGGACTGCCTCAGCTTAACGCCTTCAAGGTGGAAGCAAGTTTAGAAAAAAGAAGTCACCTGGTCGAGAAAAACCAGGAAGTTCTTTGAACGATTCCTGTTACCGGTGTCGTCGCGTTTGATCTATCGCGAATTTTTCGAGCGCGCTCTGAAACTCGGTGCCCGCAATTCCTATGTATCTCGTGAAGGCAGTTAAGTACGCCTGCTGCCGTTACAAAAGGTAAATCCATGCTTAAGAATCAAATTCATCGAAGTCTTCTTGCGATCGCCACGATCGCTACACTCTGGTCTCTGCCTGTGATGTTGCATGCGACCGAGCTGCATCCAATGGTTGTCGTCGGAATTCCGGCAGACAACGTTGCCTTAAGGCATCCAACTCCGGAATACCCTCGCACTGCGTTGAACTTCCACATCAGCGGCGATGTCGTGGTTACTGTCCGGGTGGAGAACGGCAAAATTATGGAAACTACGGCCAATTCTCATTCGCCGCCTCTCCTGGCTTATTCCGCGACCCGCTGGGTGGCCAACCAATGGAAGTTCAAACCCTCCGTGAGTGGAGTGTTTACTATTCCGATTTCATACAAGCAGTCCGCGTAATCTCAAACTGAGCGGACGAGAGGCGGGAACCCGTTTGTTCCCGCCTCTTCTTTTTTCGGTCAACGAACGAGCGTCTGGCCGCAAATCGATTTACCGCGAAATCCCTTTGCGCGCTCTGAAACTTGGAGCTGGGATTTCCTATCTACCTCGTGAAAGCAGGCGAATGAAGCCAGCCGGCCTTTAACCAGAAAGTACATATGTCAAAAATTCAGATCTATCGCAATCTGATCGCGGCGGCTATAATCGCCGCGCTCTGGTACTTTGTTGTTCTCTCGCAAGCGACCGAGCTCAATCCAATTGGGCGCATTCTCGCCAGAGGCTTGAATGCAATCGCAAATGGCAGATAGCAGATAGCACATCGGTAGGGACACGCTCCCGCGCATCCGTTTTGCGATGACGGCGTTTCCGGCGTTTTTCCGGTAGCGGCGACTGTCCGGTTAGGTCCTTGTCGTACCCTAAAACTCGAAATGGCCAACGAAGGAATCGACTCACCCGACCGTGAACCGCAGTCGCCATCGTGTTCAATCAGCCAAACGGTTTCGGGAGCGCATCCCAACCGATTTGCTATCTGCTATTGGCTATCGGCTATTGCATTCGAGCCTCTGGCGAGAATGCCGCCCGGTTTGACGTTTGTGCAGCCAGGTACTACGCTCTCGCGAGCCCGCTCCCAAGGAAGGCAGCGGGCCAAACCGAACACACGTGGACGCCCGTATCCTCCAGGAATTCCGCGCTATCGTAGAAGACAGGGGCCTGATCACATCGCAGGAAGAACTGAAAACCTACGAGTGTGACGGGCTGACAAATTTCCGCGTCATTCCACAGGCCGTGCTGCTGCCCCGCTCCACGGAGCAGGTCCAGGGTATCGTGCGGATATGCCATCGGGAGCGGATACCGTTTGTGGCGCGCGGTTCAGGCACGGGATTAAGCGGAGGCGCTCTGCCGGTGAAGGACGGGGTGGTGATCAGCCTGGCGCGCATGAACCGCATTCTCGAAATAGATTTCGCGAACGCGCTCGTGGTGGTGGAGCCAGGCGTGATCAACTTGGAGGTGACCGGGCGGGTTGCGCCTCAAGGCTTTTTCTATGCGCCCGACCCATCGTCGCAATCAGTTTGCAGCATTGGCGGAAACGTGGCGGAGAACTCTGGCGGTGCGCACTGCCTGAAATATGGATTTACCACTACGCATGTGCTGGGCCTTGAGGTAGTGCTGCCGGACGGTTCGTTGGCGCACCTGGGCAACAAGACCCTCGACGCGCCGGGGTACGACCTGTCCGGCGTATTCGTGGGCTCAGAGGGTACCTTGGGGATTGCCACTAAGATAACTCTTCGTATCGTAAAACGGCCCGAATGCATCCAGACACTGCTCGCGGCGTTTAATTCCACCAGCGATGCCGGTGCCGCAGTGAGCGGGATCATTGCTGCCGGCATGGTCCCGGCAGCGATCGAAATGATGGACAACCTGGCTATCCAAGCTGCTGAAGCGGCTGTCCACGCCAACTATCCCGACTGCGGCGCACTGTTGTTGGTGGAGCTCGATGGACCCATTGCGGAAGTCGAAGTGCTGATGCGTCAGGTAGACGAAATCTGCCGGAAGTGCGGTGCCAGGGAAATCCGGGTGGCGCAGACGGAGGCGGAGCGTGTGCTGGTGTGGAAGGGGCGGAAAGCAGCGTTTGCTGCGGTGGGCCGCATTTCGCCGAATTACATCGTGCAGGACGGCGTGATCCCACGCACGGCGTTACAGCGCGTCATGACCGAAATCGAGCGGCTCAGCGTAGAGGCGGGAATCAGAGTAGCCAATGTGTTTCACGCTGGGGACGGTAACCTGCATCCGTTGGTGCTTTATGATCGCCGAATTGAAGGGCAGGAACACGCTGCGGAGGTCCTGGCCAACCGCATCCTTGAGCTATGCATCGAGGCCGGCGGCTCTATCACGGGTGAACATGGTGTCGGTGAAGAGAAGAAAATGATGATGTCAAAGATGTATGCGGAGCCCGATCTAGAAACAATGCAGCGCGTGCGCTGCGCATTTGACCCGGAGCAGCTCTCAAATCCAACGAAAATTTTTCCCCGACCGCGGTTGTGCGGTGAACAGCCGGGGGAGTATCGACCTCATCCTGTGGAGCTCGCCGGAATTGCGGAACGCTTTTGAAATGGCGTCCCTGCCGACAGCCACTGGAAGAGGGGCCGCGGTCCCATGGGACGATCTCCGGGCCATTGCTAGCGCCGAGCAAATTCGCTCCGCGAGCGCGGGCGACCGCGTCGCTGGAGTGCAGCCGGAAGCGGTCTTCGAGCCAGGTAGCGAAAAAGAATTGGCCGCGGCGCTGCACTGCGCGGACGCCGCCGGGCTCAGCGTTGTGCCACGCGGCGGCGGCACGAAAACCAGCTGGGGCAATCCGCCAAAACGCGCCGACCTGATCCTCTCGATGGCGCGACTCAACCGGGTGATCGAACACGCCTGGGCCGATCTGACCGTGAGCGTAGAGGCTGGCTGCACTTTCCAACGATTGCAGAATACGCTCTCGCAGCATGGTCAGCGCATTGCCGTCGATCCGCTCTGGCCGGAGCGAGCCACCATCGGTGGCATCCTTTCAACAAACGACAGCGGCACACTCCGTATCCGATATGGCGGGCTGCGCGACCTGATTATCGGCATGACGATCGCGCTGCCCGATGGCACCCTGGCTTCGAGCGGCGGCAAAGTGGTAAAAAACGTTGCTGGATACGACCTGCCGAAACTGGTCACCGGAGCACTGGGCACGCTCGGCGTCATCACTCGCGCCGTCTTCCGGCTGCATCCTTTACCTCACAATCAACGGTCATTCACATTTGAGATACGCGATCTGACAGATGCCAACCGCGTCATGCTGGCGGTCCAGGACTCCAAGCTGGCGCACACCGGGTTGCAGGCGCGATACTCTGAAGGGAGGACGCCCGCTGTGGACGTTCGTTTTGAGGGCACCGATGCGGGAATTGCGGCCCAGACAGAGACGTTGCGGAAACTGGCGGCTCCGGCAGTTGAAGCCGCGACCAGCGATGCGGTCTGGCAGGCGCGGCAAGAACTGTGGTCTTCGGCGGAGGCGGCAGCGATCGCAAAATTCAGCGTTCTTCCGGCATCGGTCGCAGAGACGTGTGGCCGCATTCGCCACTTGGCCGATTCTCTAGGCGTACAGTGGCGGGCCGTTGTGCAGGGAACAGGGTTGGGCTGGCTGCGTTTGGAAGCATCGAGTACCAATGCCGTCCACCAGGTGCTGCACACGCTGCGGCCCGAGTTCGAAAAGGTTGGAGGCTCGTTGGTCGTGCTGCATCGACCCGCCGCAATGCCGGCAATTGACGCGTGGGGCAGCGGGGGCGATGCGTTTCCGTTGATGCTGAGTGTGAAACAGCAATTTGATCCCCGGGGTACGCTGAATCCCGGCCGGTTCATCGAGGGTATCTAATGGCGGAGCAACAAACCATCCAACCAGTAGGCGCAATCGGGTACGACACGCACCATCCGCCGTCGGACGAACTGATCGACAAATGCGTGCACTGCGGCTTTTGCCTGCCAGTGTGTCCAACCTATGTCTTGTGGAATGAAGAAATGGACTCACCGCGCGGCCGCATCTACCTGATGAAGATGGTCGCCGATGGCACCGCGAACATCAACAAGACTTGGGTGAACCATTTTGACACTTGCCTTGGCTGCATGGCCTGCATGACTGCGTGTCCTTCCGGCGTGGAGTACGGAAAGCTGATCGAAGCGACCCGGGCGCAAATCGAGCGCCGCTATACGCGACCAGCTGCGGAGAAGAGGTTTCGTCGGCTTCTGTTCAGCATCTTCCCGCGCCCAGACCGGCTGCGTGCGCTTTTGCTGCCGTTGCGTCTCTATCAGAAAGCCGGGCTTCAGTCTTTGGGGCGGCGCGCGGGCATTCCTAAATTATTTCCAGCACGGTTCCGGGCGATGGAGGCGTTGTTGCCGCAGGTGCCCGCGCAGGAAACACTCCCTGAATTGATCCCGGCGCAGGGGGAACGGCGACGCCGCGTGGGGTTGCTGCTCGGTTGCGTGCAGCGTGTGCTTTTCCCACAGGTCAATGCGGCCACGGCGCGCGTGCTCGCTGCGGAGGGATGCGAGGTAGTGGCTCCTAAGGCGCAACCTTGCTGCGGCGCCTTGCTGGTGCATGCTGGAGAAGAGAAGCAGGCGGTGCAACTCGCGCGTCAGACCATTGACGCGTTCGAAAAAGCTCAGGTAGATGCGGTGATCATCAATGCCGCAGGTTGCGGCTCGAATGTGAAAGAGTATGGCCACCTTCTGCGCGATGACCCGGAGTATGCCGAGCGTGCGAAAGCGTTTGCGGCGAAGTGTCGCGACGTCTCCGAATTCCTGGCTGAGCTCGAGCCGCGCGCTACCTGCCATGCGTTGCCGCTGCGTGTGGCCTATCACGATGCCTGCCACTTACAGCACGCGCAGGGCGTACGTTTGCAGCCGCGGACGGTGCTCGGACGCATCCCGCAACTCGAAGTGCTGGAAATCCCAGAAGCCGCGATCTGCTGCGGCTCCGCCGGAATCTACAACCTGGTGCAACCGGAAGCTGCAACGGAGCTTGGCGATCGGAAAGCGAGTCACATCGCCGCGCTAGAGGCGGACATCGTTGTGTCCGCCAACCCCGGTTGTCTGCTGCAGCTCCAGTCGGCGCTGGCTCGCGCAGGGCGAAAGCTGCCGGTTCGCCACTTCATCGAGTTGCTCGACGCGTCCATCCGCGGCGTTTCCCTGTAGCGCGTTCCGCAATCCGCAATGCCCATTTCCGAATTCTAAGTCTCAATTCCAGAAATTATTAGCTTATTGCCGCGTCAGTTTCCGATATGCATTCCTCCAATTCCTTACGAGACTAGCTTTTCCCAGCTCAGTCGTCGTCCCCCTAAATCTCCCCAACCCATGTTCTCCCAAGTCTACAATCCGCTTAATAACATATTGCTGTCCGCGTTGGTCGCGGCTATCCCGATAATTGTTTTGCTCGGAGCGATCGCCTTTCTGCGCGTGAAGGCTCACGTTGCAGCCTTGCTCGGCCTTATCACGTCATTAGCGGTGGCGATCTTCGTCTTCGGTATGCCTTCGCGAATGGCCGGTGTATCAGCTGTGTTTGGCGCTGCTTATGGCCTGATGCCCATCGGATGGATCATCCTGAATGTCATTTTTCTTTACCAACTGACGGTCGAGAAAGGCTATTTCGATATCCTCAAAAGCAGCATCGGAGCGGTTACCCGTGATCGGCGGCTACAGCTGCTTTTGATTGCTTTCTCGTTTGGCGCATTTTTCGAAGGCGCCGCCGGATTCGGAACTCCGGTTGCAGTTACCGGAGCGATTCTGATCGGTCTCGGTTTTCGGCCGTTAGGTGCTTCGGGCCTTTCGCTCATCGCTAATACTGCGCCCGTTGCTTATGGTGCGCTTGGTACGCCAGTGATTGCGCTGGCCGGAGTAACCGGGCTCGATTTATTTCAGCTCTCGAGCAAAATCGGCCAACAGCTTCCCTGGTTCTCATTGATGGTGCCGTTCTGGCTGATCTGGGCATTCGCCGGTTTCCGCGGTATGCTTGGTATCTGGCCGGCTGCTTTGATTGCGGGAGGTTGCTTTGCCGTCCCGCAGTTCCTCATTTCCAACTTCCACGGACCCTGGTTAGTCGACATTGTTGCGGCTCTCGTTTCGATGGCTGCGCTCACCCTGTTCCTCAAAATATGGCGCCCGAAGCAGCTCTGGCTGGCGACCGAGCGTCCTGGAAAAAATAGTGCAATCGATGCTCCTGAAGTTGAGGCAAGGATTGCTCAGTCTGAGGTCGATCCGCCAACCTCGTACCCAAGTCGGAGTGATGCGATCAAGGCCTGGACGCCCTGGATCATTCTGTGTGTTTGTGTTTTTCTTTGGGGAGTCCCGCAATTCAAAGCGTTTCTCGATGGGTTGTTCGGTCCGAAGTTTCCCGTCGCAGGGCTCGATAAGCTGGTGCAGAAGATGCCGCCAGTGGTGGCCAAACCCAGTCCGGAAGCCGCCGTTTATTCGTTTGGCATACTGTCAGCAACCGGCACAGGGATTCTTTTGGCTGCGATTGCCGGCGGGTTTGTCATGGGTTTTTCGGTCGGCAACCTTTTGCGCGTCTATTGGCGAACGCTCAAGCTGGTTCGGTTTTCACTGCTGACGATCGCCTGTATGCTCGCGTTGGGCTACGTCACTCGGTACTCGGGTACTGACGCGGCAATGGGTTTGGCCTTTGCTCAGACCGGCGTTATTTATCCGTTCTTTGGCACACTGCTCGGATGGTTAGGTGTTGCTCTCACTGGATCTGATACGGCGTCTAACGTGTTATTTGGCGGATTGCAGAAGATAACGGCGCAACAGCTTGGGCTGAATCCGGTTTTGATGGCGGCGGCAAACAGTAGCGGTGGAGTGATGGGTAAAATGATCGATGCTCAAAGTATCGTTGTCGCGTCAACTGCAACTCGTTGGTACGGTCACGAAGGCGATATTCTCCGCTTTGTGTTCTTCCATAGTATTGCGCTGGCATCGTTGGTCGGAATTTTGGTTATGCTACAGGCGTACGTGTTTCGGTAAGAGTTACAGGTTGCGGGTTGCGGGTTGTGTCAACCAAAAGGCGTTGCCCTGAACTCGGAGGGTGCGCCGCTTGCGGCGCCCGCGAACGACCACGATGAATCGAAGATCGATCGGTCGCTTAAATCCCCGGCCATCGTTCCGCAATCCACGTTCCGCATTCCGCATTTTTACGCGCGCACCAACTCGGAAACGATCGCGAAATCTTGAGCGCCCCAGCCCTTTTCATCGGCTCTTGATAGGAGCTGGCTTATGGTCTTGGTAACCGGGAGTTCAAGTTTCAATTTCTCCGCCAACTTCAACGCCAAGCGAGAGTCTTTCAGCATGTTTGCCAGCGAAAAATTCGGCTCAAAATCTTTTTTGATAATCGCCTGCAGTTTCAGATCGCTGACGCCAGAACGACAGGCGTTATATTCGATTGCCTCCACCAACTTGGCTGGATTCACGCCAGCTTTCTCGGTGATCGCAACGGCCTCTGAGAGGCTTTCCACAATACTGGCCGTGATCAGATTGGTCGCGATCTTTATCAGGCTCGCGTCGCCCAGTTGATCGAAATAGACAATATGTTTGCTGGTGGCTTCCAGTATTGGTTTTGCTCGTTCCAGATCGGCCGGTTCAGCGGCCACATAATAAACAAGCTGACCCTTTTCCGCGGCACCTTTGCTCCCGGTAAAGGGCGCGTCGATCAAGTGCGCGCCGACTGGATCGATCGCTACTTTAATCTGCTTGATCGTTTCCGGAGAGATTGTCGAATGCACGATCAAGAGGTGTTGCGGCGTCAAAGCGGGACGCAGCTTTTCCAGCGTTTCTAGGATCGCCGCATCATTGGCAACGAAGATTTGGAGAACGTGACATGTTTCCGCTAAGGCTTGCGGAGATTGAACAAACTGTGGTTCATCTTTCGACGTACGGTTCCAAACGTGGACATCAAATCCAGCCTTCCGCAGATTTTTGGCAACGCGAGCGCCGATGATGCCGAGACCGATAACTCCGACGCGGGAAGTAGTGCTCATAAAGGAACGGATAGCGCGACCCAATTCGCCCAACAAACGAATTTAATTAGGGAACGAATTAATTTCGCACTGAAATCACGATGCAGGTTCCAGATTCTTGGTTATTATGTGCTTTACCAAAGCTGAAATGCCGACCGGGGCGTTTGGGAGAGGAAGGTCCTTTGAAGGGCCAGCCTCCGGGTCGAAAACAGGAGGTTTTATGCATTACAGGAATGATGACACGATGGGCGAGCCGTCGCCCAACAAAGGTCGCTCGTCGCGCCGACACTTCTTAAGCCAGTTAGCCGCACTGTCCGCGAGCTTGACGATCGCCGCACCAGCCGCGCGCGCCGCCTCTTCGACGGAACGTTCAAGGCCGGAGACACCCGATTCGGAACAACCTGAATCTCTTGTCGATATCGTTCTCAAGGTGAACGGTCAGGAAAAGCCGCTAAAGGTCGATTCGCGAGTAACGGTGTTGGATGCGGTCCGCGATCGCCTGAACATGAGCGGCACCAAAAAGGGGTGCGATCATGGCGCCTGTGGCGCTTGCACGGTGTTAATCGACGGAAAACGAGTTCTTTCTTGTCTCACTTTAGCCGTGATGACCCAAGGCAAGGAAATCACTACGATTGAGGGACTCGCTCACGGAGATGAACTGCACCCCGTGCAAGCAGCTTTTGTGACTTGCGATGGCTTCCAATGCGGGTACTGCACGCCGGGCCAAATCATGTCTGCGGTTGGCTGCATTCAGGAAGGCCATACAGGGTCGGACACCGAGATCAGAGAGTTTATGTCCGGAAACCTTTGTCGCTGCGGCGCGTATCCCAATATTGTGCAGGCAATCAAGCAGGCGGCGACGCAGATGAAAGGAGGGGTAAGTTAATGCGAGCTTTTCAATTTAAAGCAGCTGCTACGCCCAGTGACGCTGTCAGCAGCGGAGCGGACACAGCGTTCATCGCGGGCGGAACCAACCTGGTCGACCTGATGAAATTGGATGTCGTTACGCCTACGAAGCTGGTCGATCTGGGTCCATTGTCTTTTCGTGGCATCGCGCTCGATAGCACCGGGCTTCACATTGGAGCACTCGAGAAAATGGCCGATGTGGCGGAAGATCCTCGCGTCGTAAAGGAGTACCCGGTCATTTCCCAAGCGTTACTGAAAAGCGCCTCAGCCCAGATCCGCAATATGGCGACGATGGGCGGAAATCTGATGCAGCGGACCCGCTGCGGTTACTTCCGAGACACCGATTCTCCCTGTAACAAGCGGGTGCCTGGTAGCGGTTGTCCCGCTCTTGAGGGCGAAAATCGGATGCACGCGATTTTTGGCGTGAGCGACTCTTGTTGCGCCACTCACCCGAGCGATCTTGCCGTCGCATTGGTGGCGCTCGACTCGGTTCTCAAACTGCAAGGCCCACAAGGGACCCGGGAGGTTAAACTAGAAGACTTCTATTTATTACCGGGGAATACGCCGGACAGAGAGCACGACATTCGATCGGGCGAGATTATCACGGAGATCTTTGTTCCAGCCAAAGCCTGGGCCAGCCGGTCCGGTTACTTGAAGATAAGAGACCGCGAGTCTTATGAGTTTGCTCTAACTTCAGCTGCCGTCGTTCTTGATCTTGATGGCTCGACTATTCGGGATGCCCGAATCGCGGTAGGAGGGGTAGGAACGAAGCCATGGTCTCTCCCGGTTGTGGCGGAAGCTCTCAAGGGAAGAACGGCAAATCGCGAGGCGTTTGCGGCAGCGACGGAGCAGGCAGCAGAAGGTGCACGGACCCTGAGCCAGAATGGGTTCAAAGTTTCGCTGGTCAAGAAGACCATTTTACGTGCGTTGAGC
>DATNNZ010000029.1:0-18399 GCA_035601575.1 Chthoniobacterales bacterium | reverse complement strand
GTACCTCAGGTTATGACAAATGACAAATGACAGATTCGCCCGAGATGGGGTTAGGTGTTTTCCGATGACTTGGAATTCGAGTGATTTGAAGTTACCGGGAAGAGCGGCGGTCCGCCGGATTCTTTGATAGTGCAAAGCGAGATGGAAGTAACAGTGCGTTCGACGCCAGGGAAGTCCCGGATCCGGCCGAGCAGAGCACGGAGCGACGCCGCGGAATCGGTACGAATCTTGAGAAGATAGCTGTCTTCGCCCGAGGTATCGTGGCACTCGAGAATATTTGGCTCCTGACGCACGAATTCTTCGAACTCTTTTTCAGTCGCGCCCGATGCATTATTGGTTACTCGAACAAAGGCCAGGAGCACCTGGTTAACAGCAGCTGGATTGATCGCGGTGAGATAACCCTGAATGATTCCTTCTCGTTCAAGACGTTTAATCCGTGCGTGTACTGCTGGCGCGGTGAGACCCAGTTTTTCTCCGACCGAAGCGTGAGCTACTCTGGCGTCATTCTGAATGAGGGAAAGAATCTCGAGGTCGACTGCGTCCATTAAGATCGAGGGAAAGGCTTTGCTTGACCAAGGATATTGAGCAAAGCAGACGAATACCACCAGATTCTATCTCAGTTGGAGGCAGGCTGTTATTGTTTTACAGAAACTCTGATAGATATGGTGAGAACGCAGGGCCGCGAATGAGATACTGCTTTTCTGCGTAGGCACATACCATTTTATGACGCGTTGCCGCGTCGGCAAAAGCGCTGAAAGGGCCAGCGAACTGAACGAATATGGCTCAAGCGTCGCCGCCTGAGGCCGTCGCAAGCTCGCCGGCAACGCTTTCGCGTAGTCGATGAGCCCTGGCTTGCGCCTCAATCGGCTGCGTCAGTTGAAGAAGCCTCAAGAGCAATCGACAGAAGCCGATTACTCGGTGTATCGTATTGCGCTCACGAGCGGGGTGCCAAACTGATAGGTAAAGCTCCAAGCTGAGTGCAGGCTATTGTCTTTGCCGGTAGCAGGTTGGGGCTGGCAAACCTGGGTGTTACGACGCCGGCGATTTAGGAAGCGAGTTTTCACGGTAGACCGTTTGGTTTAGCGAACAGCGTGTAGCTTGGCGCAGGTTCGTAACCAAGGCAAGTAGAAAGTGTACCTATCGGTCAACTTCCTGGAAGGAATGCCCGGTTAGACTTCCCCCTTGGTGATAATTACCAGGGTCCCCCCGACACTTGGTAACCAATCCCCGTCTAACCGGGCTGCGCTCCTTTGATCCGTTCTTAGCGAACGAGTGTGATTTAAGCAGTGAGCGTGCCAAGGCGGCTTGTTCGGGCCAAATCGTGCCGGTGCGAGCAGTTTTGCCGGATTGTCCAGCTAATTTCATCCCGGATGTTCAAAAAGCCGCAGATCCGACCCAATTTCTCGCCATCGAAACCTCCTTATAATAAAGAATCTGCACCTGTTTGTTCATTCTGCAGCAGCCGAACCGTTACCAGGCCAAACCGAAGTAACTAGGGCGCGGTTCCGTTGCCCATCGCAAACGATGGCGACTGCATCTTCTGGTAGCACCGAGCCAGCTCCGGGCCGATTTTGAGGTCGCACCAAAGCCAGAGGCGCAGCGGGGATCCGACGTCGTCTCAATGCAGCAGCCGCCACGCGAAAACCCCCAGACTATGTCGGACAGGCTAGTCGCCGCTACCCTTCCCTTTTTATAAACCGAAGGGCAATTTCCTCGTCTTGGCTCCAGCCTAAAACGCGAATATTGTTCAAAGGCATGGAATCCGTCAGTGGAGCAAGAAAACGGGTGGATGAATTAAGGGCGGAAATAGAGGAGCACGACAGGCGCTATTATATAGAGGCCGCCCCGACCATCAGCGATCAGGAATACGATCGCCTTTATCGCGAGCTTAAGGATCTCGAAACCCAATTTCCGGAGTTGATTGATCCCGATTCCCCGACGCAACGAGTAAGCGGCGCGCCGTTGGAGGCATTCCGCCAAATCAAACACCGAACGCCGATGCTGAGCCTCGATAATACCTACTCCGAAGCTGAGATAATGGAATTTTATCAACGGATTCAACGGCTGCTAGGGCTCGAACGCGTTAGATCCATCGTCGAGCCAAAGGTCGATGGGGTAGCGATCTCACTTTTTTATAAGAATGGAGCCCTGGAGTACGCCGCCACGCGGGGAAACGGCGATTTGGGCGACGATGTCACCCAAAATGTGCGTACGATTCGCGGAGTTCCAGTCCGCCTCAGACCCAAAGTGCCGGACGAGATTGAAGTCCGGGGCGAGGTGTACTTACCGAAGTCAATTTTTCGTGGTTTGAACGAGGCCAGGGAAGCGGCTGGTGAGACGCCATTTGTTAATCCGCGTAATACCGCCGCCGGGAGTCTGAAGCAGCTCGATGCGCGGCTCGTCGCCGAACGCAAATTAGGGATCATTTTTTACGGATTTGGTTTTCTCAGTGACGCGGAGATCAAAGCGCATCATGCGGCACTCGATTACCTCGGGCGCTGGGGATTTCCGACCCATTCCAAGATTTGGAATGCAGAAAGCGCAGAAGAGATCATTACTGCGTTGCGCGAACTCGATCAGATTCGCGACGAGTTTCGATATGAAACCGATGGGGCGGTCATAAAGGTCGATGATTACGAACTGCGAGAACGGCTCGGTTTTACTTCCAAAGCGCCGCGTTGGGCGATTGCTTACAAGTATCAGGCTGAACGGGCAGAGACTCGTCTGCTCTCAATCGAAGTTCAGGTCGGCAGATCTGGCAAATTAACGCCCGTGGCCAATTTGGAGCCAGTTTTCGTCAGCGGCACAACGGTGGCCCGAGCGACTTTGCACAACGGAGAGGAGATCAAACGGAAAGACATTCGGATCGGGGACATCGTCGTAATCGAAAAGTCAGGTGAGATCATCCCAGCGGTGGTCGAAGTAGTAGCCGCGCGACGGACCGGGACAGAGAAGATTTTTCACATGCCGCGCGCCTGTCCGAGCTGTGGAACGCCCGTGTCGCGAGTGGAAGGACAGGTCGATCTTCGTTGCACCAATGTCGAGTGTCCGGAACAGGTGAAGCGGCGGCTCGAGCATTTTGCGCATAAGGGAGCGATGGACATTGAGGGCATGGGCGAAGCGATGGTCGCACAACTGGTGGAGCACGGCCTGGTTCGTCGAGTCGATCACATTTATCGGCTTCGGCAGCAGGATCTCGAAGGCTTGGAACGGATGGGCAAGAAGAGTGTAGCCAATCTTTTGCGAGCAATAGAGTCAAGTAAATCACAACCGTTCTGGCGTCTCCTTTTCGGGTTGGGGATTCTCCATGTGGGAGCTACTGCCGCCCGCGAATTAGCCGAATACTTTGGGAATTTGGACGCGCTGCAAAAAGCTTCTTTAGAGACATTAAAAAAAGCACCGAACACCGGAGACGTGGTAGCGCAAAGCATCTGGGAATGGTTTCGTAATCCGGACAATACAGCTTTGATCCAAGCGCTTCGCGATCACGGCCTGAATTTTGGAACCAAGGCGACCGAGCAACCTGAGAGTGACCGGTTGGAAGGAAGCACCTGGGTAATCACCGGAACATTGAGCGAACCGCGCGAGGTCTTGGCGGAACTCATTCGAAGCCATGGAGGGAAGGTTACGGGGACAGTGAGCAAGAAGACCGATTACGTGCTCGTTGGGGAAGAGGCGGGAAGTAAGTTGGAGAAAGCAAAATCGCTTGGAGTAAAAACGGTCGGCGAGGACGAATTTCGAAAGCTGATCAGCGGCCCATTGGATTCGAAATAGAGCGGCATGGTAGATAGTGCATGGCGTGAGAGACAAGCCGGCCGTCCCGACGGGCCGCTAAGACTCCGCTTCGCGGAGAAGCGATTACTTTTGGGTTCCTTCTCGAAGCGAAATTTCAACAGCCCATCTAGACGGTCCGCGTGTTTCTCTCGTGGCTTGGCGCTCGACTCCGAATCCGACGGGCTGTTCTTGACTTCCCAAGCGTCCTCTACTAAGCCCTAGAGACTTTTCCCATGTCCAATCCACAAACGGCTGCAGGGAAGCCGAAATACCGACGCATTGTTCTCAAACTCAGTGGCGAGGCCTTAAGAGAATCAGGCAGTCACGAGACCATTTCTCCGGCTATTGTCACGAATATAGCCAAGCAGATTCAGGAGGTTCGCCAACTAGGGGTTGAAACCGCCGTTGTTATTGGCGGCGGCAATATCTGGCGCGGACTGACCGCTTCCCACCGGGGAATGGATCGGACAACGGCAGACTACATGGGAATGCTTGCCACCATGATCAACGGGATGGCGTTGCAAAGCGCGCTGGAACAGTTAGGGGTTGAAACGCGGCTGCAGTCAGCGATCGAAATGGCGAATGTTGCTGAGCCGTTTATTTATCGGCGAGCAATTCGGCATCTGGAGGTCGGCCGAGTAGTGATCTTTGGGGCTGGGACAGGCAATCCTTTCTTTTCCACCGATACGACTGCCGCGTTGCGGGCCAGTGAGATTCGAGCGGAGATCATTTTGAAGGCGACCAAAGTCGATGGTATTTACGACAGCGATCCCAAACAAAACCCGAACGCGTCCAGGTACGAGACGGTAAGCTACACCGAAGCGCTCACTAAACGCTTGAAAGTAATGGACTCGACCGCATTTAGCCTATGCATGGATAATCGCGTGCCGATTGTCGTGTTCGATATGAGTAATCCGCAGAATATTACGAAAGTGGTTTGCGGCGAGAAGGTGGGTACATTGGTTACCGCGGATTAGCGCATTGTTCTAGCGTTCGACCTGTTAGAACGTGGAATCGGTAACCGCAATTTCCAGCAAGTTCCCTCAATTCTTAAGCCAGACCTCCTTTTATGACAGCAGATGACATCTTACTAGAGACCGAAGAGACCATGGAAAAGGGCGTTGAATACATGGTTCACGAGTTCGCGTCGGTTCGCACCGGCAAAGCGTCGCCCGGCTTGGTGGAGAACATCGATGTCGAAGCCTACGGAACGTCGATGAAGTTGAAACAACTCGCCCTGATCTCCACGCCCGAACCGCGTCTACTCTTGATTCAGCCTTTTGATGCCTCGGTCACCCGCGACATCGAAAGAGCGATCAAGGAATCGAAAATAGGAATTAACCCGGCAGTGGATGGCAAATTGATCCGTTTGCCGATTCCGGAGCTTTCCGAGGAAAGGCGCAAAGACTTGGTCAAGACCACTCGCCACATGGCGGAGGAAGCACGGGTCCGTGTCCGGTCCAGCCGGCGAAATGGGATCGACCTGGTAAAAAAATTAGAAAAAGAAGGTGACATCACCGAAGATCAGCGCCGGAATTTGGAGGAGGAGATCCAAAAACTGACCGACAAATACGTGAAGGATATAGACCGTTATCTGGAAACTAAAGAAGTGGATATCATGAAAGTATGAGACGCGTTTGCTTTTTCGCGTTACTGGCGTTCTTCGTACCATTTTTGGCTGAGGCCCAATCAACTAAAGGCAAGAAGTCTCCAACTCCGGCATTGCCGAACGTGCCGCGACCGGCACCAGAATTTGTTTGGAGCAGTGTTAGCGGCAAAGTGCGCCGGCTTCGTGATCTGCGTGGCCAGCCGGTGGTGCTAATATTTGCGACCAATCCGGACCAGAACGAATTTAAGAAACAGGTTAAACAAATCACGCGCCGGTACAAGAACCTGTCTACGCGCAGCGTCCTGTTTTTTGTAGCTTTCACCAAAGAAACCGGAGTGATTAGTCGGTCCGACGTGCCATTCGTCGTTTTGCCCGATCCGCTCTCGGTGGCCGATTCTTATCGGGTAGGCGATTTCGGGATTGCGTTAATCGGTACCGACGGAAATCTGGATTATGCGACCGACCACGTGATCACGGGTCAAAAGATATTGGACGTCGTTAACAACTCTTACTCTGCCCAAGTGCAAGAGCGCCGAGACTAGAAGATAGCCGATAGCCAATAGCCTATAGCCGACAGCGTCGGCTCAAATTGCAAGGAAACATGGCATGGCCCAATACCGGATAGGAAATTGGCTATTTGCTATCGGCTATCGATCATCCGCCTCCGATGCGCCTGTTTCGTCCGTCAGTTGCGAACTGGAGGATGCGGCATGACTAGGTTCTCCCAGGTCGCGCTCATTCAAAACCCGGCCAGCGGAAACGGCGGCGAGCCGCCCCGTTTGGCGGTCCGGAACGAACTGGCCGCAGCGGGTTGTCTCTGGAAAGAGCTGGTGGTCGAGCCAGATCAATCGATCGCAATTCGCACCTCGGAGCTACTCCGTGAAGGGGTCGATTTGATTGTGGTGGCAGGAGGCGACGGCACTGTTCGCGAAGTGGCATCCACTCTAGTGGGGAAGCCGGTTCCATTGCTCATCATCCCGTTAGGGACCTTTAACAATTTTGCCCGGAGCCTTAGCCTTCCGTTCGATCCGATCGGGGCATGTCAGCTTGTCCACACTGGCGCGCTTCGACAAGTTGACGTTGGAACTGCCAACGGCCAACACCTCTTCTTTGAAGCGGCCGGAGTCGGCGTGGATGCTCAGCTGTTTCCATTGGGTGAAGCGGTGAAACAAGGCCGATTTGCCGCAATCTTTCGCGCTGTTCGGCTCGCATTTGTCCATCAGCAAACAGCCGTCGAACTGAATTTTGATCGGCCGATCGGTCGAGCTTACCAACGTTCGTTTCGTGGACAATCGCCGGTACGTCATCGGCGACGACGTTTTCGCGACAATCGCCGGCGCATTCGCCTCCGCAGTTCTTTTTTGGCGGTTGGAAATGGTCCTTACTACGGCAGCAATTTTACGGTTTGTCCCGGCGCAAAACTCGACGACGGATTATTGTCAGTCGGTGTTTTTCGAGATTTCAGCAAGCGAGAACTGCTATTTCATTTTTTGTCGATCAGTCGAGGTAGACGTCAATATCATCCCAAGCTCGAGATGTTCGAATGCGCCTGGTTAGAAGTCACCGCTAAGGAGGAACTGCAGGTTCATGTAGACGGTCATCCAGTTGGAGCGACCCCCGTCCGATTTGCTGTCCGACGAAACGCGCTGACTGTACTTGTCCCTCCGCAGTAGAGCGCCGATAGCGCCGACAACGCCGATTGCTCCCGAGCGTCCTTTTTCTTCGGCCCGTCCGCGAACGTCCTGGTCGTTCGGGTTAAATTGCTACGGTCTGCCTCACCGGATGGATGCGGAGCGACGGGAGCCGTCCCTACCAGACGCATTTTAACAAGTATATTAAGGTTTTTCCGCTTGATTTAGGCCACTCTCCAGCCCAAATTCTAGGCCCCTATGACGCTCACGGAGAAGATCCTCGCTCGCGGCGCCGGCAAGAGCCGAGTCGCAGCCGGAGAAAATATTTGGGTAAATGCCGATATCCTTTTGACCCACGATGTTTGTGGTCCTGGAAGCATCGGCGTTTTTAAGCGCGAGTTCGGTGAGCACGCCAAGGTCTGGGATCCAAAGAAGATAGTCATTATCCCAGATCACTACATCTTTACGGCGGATCGTCTCTCGAATCGGAACGTTGACATCCTACGAGAGTTCGCGAAGGAACAGCACCTTCCGTATTTCTACGACGTCATCGACGATCCGCAAGGTAATTGGAAATTTGATGCAAGCCGAGGCCAGCTGTGGCGCCAATACGGGTCGCGCTACCAGGGAGTATGTCATGCTGCGCTTCCTCGACTGGGGCACGCTCGACCCGGCGAAATCCTTTTTGGGACCGATTCCCACACCTGCATGGCCGGCGCCTTTGGCGAGTTTGCTTCCGGCGTCGGTAACACGGACGCGGGGTTCATTCTTGGTACCGGTAAGCTGCTGGTTAAGGTTCCCGAAACGATGCGTTTTAATTTGGAAGGCGAACTTCCTTCCGGAGTGATGGCCAAGGATGTGATCCTTTGGGTGATCGGAGACATCGGTTTCGATGGTGCTACCTACCGGGCCATGCAGTGGGAAGGTCCCGGAGCATCTTCTCTTAGCATCGACGACCGGATGACCATTACGAATATGGCGATCGAAGCCGGCGCCAAGAATGGTATTTTTCCTGCCGACGAAGAGACGTTCGCTTATGTCGATGAGCGGATCGGTTTGAATGGCACTCGAAGCGACTATCAGCCGGCTGAGTTGGATCAAGATCAGAAGTTTGTCTTCGATAAAGTCTACGATCTATCAACGCTAGAACCGACCGTGGCGATGCACCCCAATCCGGGCAACCGCGCTTTGGCCAAGGAATTGGAAAAGGTTTCGCTCGATCGAGCGTACATTGGTTCATGCACCGGAGGCAAAACGAGCGATTTCGTTGCTTTCGCGGAAGTGGTGCGCGGCAAAAGGGTGCGGATTGAGACCTACGGGGTGCCTGCTACCTCCGATGTGGTGTCTGAGCTGAAAAATACGAAATGGGAAGATCAATCAGTGTGGGAGGTATTGGTTGATGCTGGTGTCATGATGACGGAGAACGCTTCTTGTGCGGCCTGTCTCGGGGGTCCATCAGACACTTTTGGACGATTGAATGCGCCGTTGACTTGCATCAGCGCCACCAATCGCAATTTCCCTGGCAGAATGGGGAGTAAGGAGTCGAAGGTTTACCTCGCGAGTCCTTATACCGTGGCTGCCTCGGCGTTGACCGGACATGTTACCGATCCACGTGAATTTTTGAGTTAGATTCCGCGCCTGATTATATGGCTGAACGATTGACCTCCTCAATATTCGTGGTCGGCGATAACATCGACACGGATCAAATCATTCCGGCGCATTTTCTGACGCTCGTACCGACCATACCGGACGAGTACGAAAAGCTCGGTTCTCACTCGATGGCCGGCTTGCCGGATGAACTGTACCCGACACGGTTCATACGGGAAAACGAAATGAAGACGGCTTATCGCATAATCATTGCCGGCAAAAACTTTGGCTGCGGAAGCTCTCGAGAACATGCACCGATTGCGTTGGGAGCGGCTGGTGTGGAAGTAGTGGTAGCCGAATCGTATGCCCGGATTTTCTTTCGGAACAGCGTCGCGACCGGGGAGTTATACCCATACGAATCGGCTCAGCGTCTGATCGATCGATGCCAGACCGGAGACACGGCGACAATCGACTTCGGTAGTGATACGCTGGAACTGAATGGAGAAGTTTACGCGCTCAAACCGATGGGAGATGTGCGTCCGGTCATCGAAGCGGGCGGCCTTTTCAACTACGCGCGGAAAACTGGGATGATAGCGAGCTAGCGGAATCGCTCCCGGACGGGACGATCGACGAGTGCTGGCAATCGCTGAGCCGCGTGCAAGACCAAAAGCCGAGCGTTTCTATCGTCCCTTCCGGGGCTGGACGCATTTCTCTCTCGGTTCCCGGCACTTCGTACCGGGCTTCTACTTTTATAGTGTCCCTCCGGGACGGCCTATAGGCCCACTTGCCCGTACGCCGACACGCCGCTTACGGATGTGTTTTTCCCAGCACTTCGTACTGGGCTTCTATTATCAATGTCCCTTTGGGGCCAAGACCTCTTCGCATACTACTAAGCCTTATGTTGACGCGCATGCGGGTCCACGGGACACTGCTTACCCGTCAAACGCTAGCGCACGGGATCGACGGAACGTCCCCTTCTTCTCCGAATGAAATTTTCTGTCATCACCCCCTGTCTCAACCGCGTAGAACTTATTACTGCCACGATCCAAAGCGTGACCGCCCAGGATTATCCAGATTTTGAGCATTGGATAATTGATGGCGGATCGACCGATGGCACGCTGGAGTTGTTGAAGGGCTATCAGCATCTCAAGGTCGTCTCCGAACCGGACCGCGGAGTTTATGATGCGATCAATAAAGGGATTCGATTGGCGACCGGTGAAATTATCATCCTCTTAAATTCGGACGACTTATTAGTGGCCGGAGCGCTTTCACTCAGCGCTGAAATATTCCGAAACGCAGTTGGAACGATGATCGTTTCGGCCGGATGCCAGATTTTCCGGTGCGCTTCCGACGGAACTGAAGTCGAGATGCATCGATACGATAACCCTCGCCGCAACGTGTTGTCGCTGCAGAATGTAACGATAGGAACGCCAAACATTAACGCGCGCTTCTTTCGCCGAAAGGTATTCGATCAAATTGGTTATTTTGATCCTGCTTATCCGATCGCTGCCGATCGTGACTTTCTCATTCGAGCCGCGGTGCGCGGGCTACCGGATGCGCCGCTTCCGAAGGTACTTTATCGATACCGTTGGCATGCCGGTTCTTTGACGATGAACGCTGGTAGCGACAGTTTGCTTGCCGGAATGCACGATGGCCACCAGATTATCGCGCGATCGATCCAAAATCTTCCCCTCAGCCGTGAACAGATCGAATGCCTTAATCAATGGGATCGCGAGTGTCAGTCAACCGAGGTGATGATTTATAGTGTGCAGGGTCGGTTTCCCGAGGCTCTCTCAACCTGGATCGAAGGATTGCGGCGAGATCCGCGGTTTTTGTTCACGTTTATTCGCCTCGGGCTGCTAGCCATCGGGCGTCGACTTCGGACTTGGTGGCGTCTAAGGAAGTAACCAATGGAGCGACGCATTCGGGTTCTTCATCTGATCGATAATCTAGGTCTGGGCGGAGCGCAGACGGTCTTATTTAACTGCCTTACTTATGCCGATCCAAAATACGAAATAATCCTAGCGAGTTTGCATGGCAATCGAAAGGCCCTCTTTTGGGAAAGAGCGCACGCTTCAGGTTTTCCCGTGGTTGCGCTTTCTCCTTATCGCTGGTTACCGGTGTACTTGGTAACTTTACCCTTACTGCTTTGGCGGAACCGCTTTGATGTCGTTCAATGCCATCTACTCGCATCGAATTGGCTCGGTAAGCCACTGGCGAAGCTGTTCCGCGTCCCGCTAGTAATCTCGCACGACCATAGCCACGAATTCCGATTTGCTTGGCCAATGGTTCTGGAGTTGGACCGGTGGGCAAACGGCTTCGCCGACCGAATTTTTGTGATTTCCCAATCTTTGTTGGAAAGGTTACGAATGGCTGAACGGATTCCAGGGCGAAAACTAATTTACCTAAGGAATGGAGTTGGGACTGGGCCGCGTCATTCGCGAAAAACTGCGAACCAACCTAAGATAGTCGGAGCGGCCGGACGATTGGTCGATTGGAAGAATTTCGACCGATTTCTTCGTTTGGCGCAAGAGCTTGCGCTGGTCGACGACCGATATCACTTCTTGATCGCTGGCGACGGACCAGAGTTGGAGTCGTTGCAGAGACTAGCTGATCAGTTAAGAATCGCTGACAAGGTAGTATGGAGAGGAGCGTTGCCATCTTTGGTTCCATTTTTCGATGAGATTGATCTCTTCGTACTAACCTCTGACTGGGAAGAGCTTCCGATGGTCGTACTCGAAGCTTTCTCGGCCGAGGTTCCAACGGCTATCGTCTGCGTTAACCCGGCCCGACTCGCGAGGAATCGGGAAGCGCTTTGCTTGGATCCAAAAGCGGGCGAAGCCGTGTGGGCCTCGAAAATCGACGCTTTGTTAAACCAACCGGATCGGCTGGCAGATATGGTGAGTCAGGCAAGGACTTTGGTTGATGGGGAATTCTCTGCGCAGGCCCAAGTCAAGGAGATGGAAAAAATTTACGAAGACGCGTTAGCGCACCAAGTCTGAGGTTCGTGTAGCAGCGCTAGTTGGTCTTGTGGAAGACAAACTCGATGCATCCAATTGGAGTGGTCGGCGGATGAAAACGGATCAAGTCAAACCCCAACTCGCTCAGATAACGAGTGACTTCGGCTTGGTCAGCATACTCATAAGGATGACCTCCAACCCAATCAACAACATCATGGTAAAAATCCATGCCTCGGTTTTTGCTCTTTGGATTTTTCCCGGTAACGATCCACTTGGCCAAGTAAATTACGGGATAGAACAGCCAAATCCACAGAGGCCGAACAAAAGCAGGGCTTCGGTTGTAAAGATACTTGATTCGCTTCCAGAGTCCGCTTGACCAGTGTGTCTGATAAATGGCTAAGACCAAATAACCCCCTTCAGCAACAAGTGCAGCCGAGTTGCGGATGGCTTGGAGCATGGATCCGGAGTGATGCAGCACGCCCCAGGAGTGAACAATATCGAACTGCCCGTTGTTAGAGAGACGGTGGGCTCGCAATTTTTGAATCGATTCCGGGTCGAGGATCGATCCCTGGAATCTGCTTATGCGTTCGTTGGCGATCTCCGGAAAAAAGGCTTTCCGGTTTTCCTCCAGCACATGCAGACAACGTGGATTGATATCGATCCCAAGGCAATGCGCACCGCCTGACGCAGCTGACAACAAGCTCAGCCCTTGACCAAATCCGATGTCGAGAAAAGAGCGGTTTTCCAGCGGAATTCCCTCGACCAATTTTTGAAAGTCCGCTTGCGCTTGGCGGACCTTTTCGAGATCGAGGGAATTTCTGGAAAAGTCTTCCCAGTTTTTACCAAAGTCGAAGTGAACAGGGGATCTCGAAGCGGAAGTCATTCTGCAGGGCCGGGCACAGTTTTCAGCATGATCCAGCAATCTTGGCTGTGTCAAATTTCCGGCGACATTCTCGACCGAGTTGGCTAAAGGAAACGGCGGTGACTAGCAATCGAATTGGCGCGCCGGCTAAGAGACATAGGTATTTGCTGCCGCTGTTCGGGGAGAGGTTAGCGATCATTTGTCGGGAGCCAGGTAAACATCGTTTCGTCGAAAAGTACCGCTGTACCGGTAATGCTGCCGGATGTAGGCCATCGTGGTCGCTGCCCAAACACTGAAGCGCGATGCGTTCACCACATTCATCGGATCGTCGTTCACCAGAATCGCGGCCGGACGGTATCTTTCGATGTCGGCAATGGCTCTCGCGTCGAAGTCGGCGGGACGACTCGCGTTGTCGACGTAGAGATTATACAGGTAGGAGGGTCGATTGGTCATGAAGTTGACTGTCGGCGCGTAGGGAAAGCAGATCACGTTGTCATTTCGATTTGAGTGCGCTTTTATCGCCTCGTAAAGTTGCCGCGTCTCTTCCGCGTCCGTTGGCGGAAGAAGCGCGATCACTCCGTTGTCACCTTTAAACCAGACTTCATCAGGCTTTTTTCGGCCGATCGATCCCATCCATGGAATAGCCAGTCCGTAGTCGCAGTAAAGATAGACGTGGAATACGCACAGAGCGATCCAAGCGATTAATAAGCGGCGTAATAAACGGCTGGCGGACCGAAATCGGTCCAAGGCAATTCCGCAGGCGCAGCCCACGGTTACAAGAAATACGCACATCATTTCACTGACATGCTGCGGATCCGGTCGGAAGAAGAAGTATTGCGGGAAAAGAGTAAAGGCGGAAGCCAGCGAGATCCCGAGCACCAACGCATGAATTTCAGTTCGATCCTCCTGTCGCGGGTCCAAGTTATGCCGGTCGAGGCTGCTGGTCGCAAGAGTCTTAATCCTGCTGAAAGCCAGCGCGAGCGTTGCACCGGCCATAATCAATCCAGCAACGAGAGGATAATAGATCAAGAAAACCAGGATCCGCGTTTTACCCCATCTACTAGTGAACATTTCCGTCCAACGCGGCAGCGGTCGATTGGAGCGATCGTTATTTTCCGTCGGCGCCGACGCTTCGGAAGACCGCTGGGCCAGGTGAGCAGTAGGTGTAGCTTGGGCGATAGAGGGTGTGGCTTTCGTCGCCGCCGGCTGCGGCAGAAGATGCGCTGCACGATTATCCAGATCCGCGATTTGACTGGTGTACTGGTTCCAAAAGGCATCGCCGAAACCGTGCGCTTGGGCGTAGTACCCAATCGGCAGATGCAAGCCGAAGAATGTGACCGGCAGCAGTAGCGCCGCGGCGAGTAAGGCCCGCAAACGCTCTGGGCGAGGTTCGGGTCCAAGCACCGCATAGGCCAGAGCTGCACCGATCAGCACGACGGAAAAAAAGAGGCCGAGGTCGATCCGAACCAGGAACGTAGTTGCTACGAGCAGCGCCGCGACTACTATCCAGGCCATTCGCGCACGTTGACTGCGGTGTGGCAGAGCAAACGCTTCCAGGATAACCATGAGATCGGCCACTCCAAAGAAGGGAAGATAATTCCGGAACTGTATGCCTGGTATCAGCAGCAGAATCACTGCGATCGTTAAACTGAGAAGAGGTCGGCGCGTTGCTCGCAGCAGCGTCCGGTATGCCAAGAGCGCCATGAGCGCGGACAGAGCGAAGAAGAATAGTCGGACCAGCGTGAAGTTTGGGCCGAAAATTCGAAACAACCAGACAATCGGATAAAACCAGAGCAGGTTGTAGCCGAGAAAAGTATCGACAAACGGTCTGGATCCATGGCGGATGCGGTCTGCTACTACCGCGATCGTGCCGCCTTCTCCATTCAAATCCAGTCCGGAGAACGCGTAAGAGCCGTAATAGACAAGCGCAAAAATAAATAGTACGACGGGAAACCAGGGTGCAATGCGAGCAACCACTGCATCGGGTTTGAGATTGGCCGTTTTTGCTTCAACCATTTTTGACGTCAGTAAACGCGGCCGTATCTAGGCGCGTGGCGCGAACCGCGAACGGTGAGCGGCGCACAGTCAAACGACACCATTATCGTGCGAGACGGCACGTTAGTCGGGCTGCTCCCGCGGAATCTTCCGGACGTTTTGCCGATTCTGTAGGATGGTTTTCGCAGCCAATACGCCGCCAAAGTAAGTGAGCGGATAGATCATGCAGTCGCGACCGATCAAAGTACCGGGATTAATGGCTGCATTGCAGCCGATCTCCACGCGATCACCGATTATCGCGCCGAATTTACGAAGACCGGTGGCAATGATGGTTCCTTCATGACGTACCGAGATTTCCTGATGATCCAGGCGGAAATTGGAAAGAATTACTCCAGCACCAAGATGAGCGCGGTGTCCGAGGATGGAATCGCCGACGTAACTGAAATGGGGAATCTGGGCGTTGTTGAAGATCACGCAATTCTTGAACTCGCAAGAGTTTCCCAAAACCACTCCGTCCCCAACGATGACGTTTTCTCGGATGTAACAGCCGGGCCGGATTTGGCATCTTTCACCGATCCAGGCGGGTCCTTTAATCGCGGCGCCCGCTTCAACCACCGTACCTTTTCCGATAAACACCGCATCGCTAATGAATGAAGTTCCCAGACGCGATCCGAAAAAGCCCGGAGTTAATTTGGCCTTGAGGTACTCACCGATTTTTTTCAGCGGGTCCCAGGCGTGGACCGCTTCGTCGAACAACGCTGAGTGAGCGCATTCCTGCAGATCGAGATACTCGCTTGGCGAGAACATACGTTGTTTTAGGTTACGGCACTTTCTTGGTCAATTTCTGACCATCTTTAGTGTCCTTCACAATCCAACCGAGATCCTCGATCTGCTTGCGAATAGCATCACTTGAAGACCAATCTTTGGCGGCTCGAGCGGCCGCGCGTTTCTCACGCAACGCGAGAACTCCCGCGCTGACGTTCTCTTCTTCGCTTTGCAGTTGAAGGACCTGATTGATTTCCTCCCACCACCGAAGAAGAGCCGACGCTTCTCCCGCCGCCAGCTTTTCATTGTCCATGGCGCGATTGGTGGCGCGAATTTGCTCGAAGAGTTCGGCCAGCGCCGCCGAGATATTGAGATCGTCGTCGAGTGCGGCAAAGAATCGGTCGGATTGCGCAGGTTCGTAGTGCTGATCAGCTTGGCTGTTTCCGGCGAGCTCGCGTAGGCGCCCAATCCATTCATCGATGCGGAGAAGCGATTGGCGCGCCTCGTTCATCCCGTCGAAAGTGAAATTTAACTGCAGCCGATAATTCACCCGGATTAGAGCGTAACGTACTTCCCGTCCGGTGAACCCCTTATTGAGTAGATCGCGCAACGTGTAAAAGTTCCCTAACGATTTGGACATTTTCTGTCCCTCAACCAACAGGTGTGCGCTGTGTAACCAGTAGCGAACGAATTGCTGTCCGGTGCAAGACTCCGATTGAGCAATCTCTGCTTCATGGTGAGGGAATATGTTATCAACTCCGCCACAATGAATATCGATTTCGGGGCCCAGCAGACGAGTTGCCATCGCGCTGCACTCTATGTGCCAGCCGGGCCGGCCGCGGCCCCAAGGACTCTCCCAGCCGACGTCGCCATCTTCTTCATCCCACGCTTTCCAGAGCGCGAAATCGCCGATGCTCTCTTTCTCGTACTCATCGCTCCGAACTCGCCCGGAGGGTCTGAGTTCTTCCAGATTTAGGTGCGCAAGGTGGCCGTAATCCGCAAAGCGATTGATGCGAAAATAGATAGAACGATCCTCCGCCTGGTACGCGTAGTCGCGTTCGAGAAGTTCCCCAATCATCTCGATCATCTTGGCGATATTGACCGGTTCGGTAGCAGCTGGATAGGCGGTAGCCGGTTTGATGCGCAAAGTCGATACATCGTCATGAAACGCCCGGATGAAGCGCGCAGTAAATTTTGGAAGCGGTTCGCCGGCCGCTCGGCTGTCTCGAATGGTTTTGTCATCGACGTCCGTCAGATTCATCACACGATAGACTTGAAAGCCGCGCGCCTCCAGATGGCGTTGCAACAGGTCTTCGAACAGAAACGTTCGGAGATTGCCGATGTGCGCGTACGAATAGACGGTCGGTCCGCAGCTGTACATCTTCACGTCTTTTCCGGCTGGATTGATTGGCCGGAATGGTTCAATCGAGCGTGAGTAGGTGTTATAGAACTGAATCATGCAGGTTTCGCGTTTGGCGTTCCGCGGCTATTTACTGCGGTCGTATTCGTGCTTTGTGATTCGCGGTCTTTGGTCCGTGATTGGCGTTTATAGTCTTCGGATGATTACACGAGAGCACGGGGAGGGTTATCTGGAAACCGAGGTTCGACTTTTTCGAGACTGACGACGGCCAACGCCGCGATACCTTCACCGCGACCAACAAAACCGAGACCTTCGCTGGTTGTTGCCTTAATTCCGACGCGTTCTACCGGAATTCCCAGGGTCGCTGAAAGTCGAGCGCGCATCGCGGAGATATACGGAGATAATTTCGGTGCTTCGGCGATAACTGAGCAATCGATGTTCACGATCGCGAGCTGCTTGGCCATGAGAATCAGTTGTACACGTTTCAAAATTTCTTGGCTATCGATGCCTTTGATCGAGGGATCGGAATTCGGAAAGTGGTGACCGATATCTCGGTCGCCAGCGGCGCCGAGCAGAGCATCCGAAATCGCGTGGGTTATCACATCGGCATCAGAGTGCCCGTCGAGCCCATGCGAGTGTGGGATCTCAATTCCACCCAAAACGAGACGGCGCCCATGTACTAGGCGATGCACATCGTAGCCAATTCCGCTGAGAAACATGGTCAAGATTCC
Source organism: Chthoniobacterales bacterium (assembly GCA_035601575.1). GTDB lineage: Bacteria > Verrucomicrobiota > Verrucomicrobiia > Chthoniobacterales > JAFAMB01 > DASTDH01. The sequence goes on along the minus strand of DATNNZ010000029.1, from coordinate 1,125 downwards.
GGTATTTGCAGGTCCAGGTGACCGTTCGAAGCGATCACCGACAATTTATTTTCTTCGATCGGGCTCGGTCCTACTAGCATTTTACCGCCGGCTGCCTCCACTAGCAGCCAGCCGGCTGCGATATCCCAAAGATTGACGCTGCTCTCGATGTAGGCGTCGAATCGGCCGGTGGCGATGTAGGCCAGATCTAACGCTGCACTGCCCATCATCCGACATTTTCGAGCTCGGCGGATCAGCGCATTAAAAGTCTTCAACCCTGCCTCAATGGCGCGAGCACTCTTGGATAAACCGACTGAGACCACACTCTCGCTCAAAGATTTTCGAGAACTTACGCTGATCGGCCGATCGTTCAAGAAAGCCGGTTCACCTCGCGACACGGACCAGAGCTCGTCTTTGATTGGATCGAAGATCACCCCAATGACTAGTTTATCCGTCTCACGAAGCGCGATTGAGATGCAAAAGTGAGGAATGCCGTAGAAGAAGTTTACCGTGCCGTCGATCGGATCGACGATCCAATGATGTTTGGCCTGCGCGCTGCCGATTGATCCTTCTTCGCCGATTACTGCGTGATCCGGGAATTGTTTCAGCAGCATTTTAGTGATGAGATCCTGAGCGCTGACATCGAGCGCGAGCTTTAGGTCGTGCGCCTCTTCCACATTGACCGTGAGCGATGTCCCAAGGTGGTGGCGGATCAATTCACCAGCCGCGCGCGCGGACTCAATAGCAGCGTTAAGGTAAGTGTTCATATTCTCTGGGAACTTCAGCGATCGTGGTGTGCGAAAACCAAATATCAGCAGACGTGCTGGCTTCGATCGTCTGCGATTTCAACCGGATGCAGTACCACAAAAAATGATCGCGACAAAATCAAGAGATGCGGTTTTAAAAAATGATAATGGTGGTTTAATGACGACGAATGGTTGTTCAAAAACGGTTTCTGCCGGCGCTGAAATTTTAATGTTGTTACAATTTCTGATTGACGCTGCGGCGAATGTTCGTTAGTCAAGCCAATTGTGATTTGTGTTTTATCCTCCGCAACTGCGGAATGAAAGGGGGGATAACTAATGCCAGCCAAGAAAGCTCCGGCGAAGAAGGCTACTAAAAAGGCGATCGTCAAAAAGGCTCCTG
>DATNNZ010000028.1:0-7570 GCA_035601575.1 Chthoniobacterales bacterium | reverse complement strand
TTGAGCCCATTATTGCAATCTGGAGTCCTCAAAAGGCGGCAATTTCGATTGTCGAAGGGTCGCATCAGGACGCCTTACAATCCTTTCCAGACGGTGATGTCGTCGGGGGCGATGTCATCGGGGCGGTCGATTACGCCGTGGCTCCCGATCGGCTTATGTTTGTCGATTTGCGCTGCCGGCTCAAACCGAGGTTTGATCATTCCGTACGGTGTTACTCAGTAGTTGTGGGATAAATTTGCCAGCGGTGTCAGGCTTTTGCCTCTGAGGTCTTCCTGGCAACCGCGCGCGCCAAGTCACCAACGTTCTTTAGGTCGTCGATATCGGGACCTAAAAATTTGATGCCAAAATACTCCTCCGTGGCGACAAGAATGCTCACGAAGCGAAAGCTATCCCAACCGGGAACGCTAGCGGCAGTCAGTTCAGGGGTGAGTTGGAAATTGGGACGCCGAAACACGGATTCAAAGATCCCTTGCAGACCCGAGTAAATTTCAGTTTCAGTTATCATTCAATCTCGACTCTATTGACTCCGGCTGGAAAGTAAGCAGCCGTTCGCTGGCAAAGAGCAATCCACGCGTTTACGGATATGTCGACCGTCGAGAATTTGTCGATGTACCCGACGAAAAGACCGGCATGAAGCCGCTCGACGGTACCAGACGGACGTCCGGGCTCCTCGATTTTGACGCACAGTAGGGCGATCTGAGGGCAATACTGACAGAGCGCATCATATAGCGAGTTCATGTCGGACTCCGTGAGACCGTCTTCATACTTGTAGATGAAGATCTTTGATGCTGCGGTCAAGTTATCCAACAACCGGCTTCGCAACCACTGAATGCGTCGACATTGCTCCGGAGCGAAGAACTCCATGGGTTCGACAGCAGGCGATGTGAACGTATGGCTGTGCATCAAGTATCGTCGATCCTCGGTCGTGTACTCATCGCCATTGATGGCGATTATCGTGTGTTCTGGATCACCAACGCCCCGGAGTCTTGCGTTGAGAGCCTTCACAAGATTACCGGGGGAAGTCGCGGACCATCTGAGGAGGCTCACCTGATCCGCCTGGAAAATGCGTTGGATCATCCCAAATTCACAGGTATCTCCAAGGCTTTCGAAGCGCTTGAATAGGGAAGACAGGGACTTGATGTGCTCACTCTCGTCAACGCCGGCTGACAAGATAGTTGATGGAATCGTGAAAGCCGCGATGTTTGCGGCCTGGTCACCGAGTGCTTTGTGCAAAATTTGAGCGATACCCCAGCGCACGTGGCTGTTGTTGGGATACCGTCTCTTCAGAGACTCCCACTGAGAGAGGGCCGAGATCCATTCTTTCCTTTCGCTCAATGTCAATGCTAGTTGAACCTCGAGTTCCAGATTGCCTGGAAATCTCAGCAGCGCTTCGCTGAGCGCATCGGTGGAAAGACGTAGTTCTCCCAAGTCGCGCAATGCTTGGCCAAAGCCGATGAAACCCAGCGGACTGTTGGGAAATCGCTGCTGAAGGGTCTTCCACTGAGCCAGGGCTGAGTTCCGGTCATTGGCGGTCTCAGCGAGGCGCGCTTGGGCCGCGCCAAGAGATACTTCGTCGGGAAACCGTTTGGCACCCGCCGAGTAGGTGGCTTCTGCTTCTTGCAGGTTTCCTTCGCTAGCAAGACTGTTCCCCAGCCCAACATAGGCATCGGGGAGATTGGGGAATTGAGCGACCACTTGGTGCCACCGCGCAGACGCCAGCCGCCAGTTTTTCCTGAGTTCTGTGATACGGGCGAGATCCATCGCGATAATGGAATTGTCTGGAAAACGCTGAGCGGCATCCATCAGTATCGCTTCGGCTTCACTCAGGCGGCCGACCTCTCTCAGCGCTAGCGCGTAACCAAAATAGCCATCCACGCTTTGCGGAAATCGTTGGCGGACACTCGCCCAGATACCTTCCGCCGCATCGATATCCCGTCGGCGCGTTGCCAACCATCCGCTTAAAACAAGAATATCCGGATCATCGGGGAACATGCGAATTGCCGGGGACAGCACACTGGTAGCCTCCTCAAAGCGGCCCATTTCCATGAGTACCTGCGCGGCCAGTCTTCGCGGATCCCGTAACTGTGGAAATCGATCTAAAACCTTCTCCCACCGCTTTATCGCCGCAGGCCAGTCGCGGCGATTATGCGCAACCCAGGCGAAGGACGTCACGGCATCGACACTGTCCGGGAAGCGTTGCGCCGCCTCCGCCAGCACAGCGTCGGCGTCATCCCAACATTCCGAATTCAGTAGAAGAACGCCGGCGCGGACATATCCAATCTCGATGTCAGGAAACCGAGATCTGAGGGTTTGCCACCGGCGAATTGCCTCAGGGATATCCGCGCTCTCCTCCCCAGTCCACGCAAGTTCAGTGAGAACGTGGACGTTATTAGGAAAGGCCGTAAGGGCCGCTTCATAAACTTCGTCCGCGGATTTATGGTCATTCGCGCGTCGAAGAGCCAGTCCACCGCCCAAGTAGCCGTCCAGATTGTTGGGAAAAACTTGCCTAATGTTGCGCCAACGATTCGCAGCCGTCCCGTAATCGCCGAGCTCGAAAAGCGCCCATGCCTGCTCTACCGCGAGACTTTCGTTATTGGGGAATCGATCGAGGCCTTCGCCAAACACTGACAAAGCTTCCGAAATTTGACCCATGCGCTTGAGGACGCGACCGCCGAATGTGAAGCCCTCAGTGCTTTCCGGGATTCTCAGTCGGACTTCCCTCCATGCCGAGGCGGCAATATCAAAATTACCTGTCCGTTCGGCCTCATGTGCAGTCGTAACCAGCAAAGGCGACGACAAATGTTGGTTATCCATCCAAACACCGGCCGCTAATGGTCCGGAAAAATTTACGTCACTCATGAGGACAAGCGGGCCCTCACAATAAACACATCGCCCGGTATGTCGCTCGGGAAACGAAGATCAACCAGCACCCGTGCGTCCAGAAGCAAAACGTATTCAGCCTTTAGCGTATAAACCGCATATTGCGGATTCCCATCGCTATCGACCGCAACCGATGCTCCCGCAACTTGCGAGCCTTCTAGGACGCGCAGCCAGGTGATGTCTTTAGCATGAACACCGATCACGGGCACCAGGTTGGGATCTCCGGCGGACTTGGCAATATGACGCTTAAAATCCTCATCGTCCCTGACTATCACGGTCTCAATTTCAACGTTTTGCGCCGCGTAGGATTCCAGGAGAGTTGCAGCGACGACACTTGGATCGTCGAATACCAAAGCTTCTTCCCCGGTTTGGCGATGCACCAGTCCCCGCTCATAGACTCCTAGAGACCAAAGTATTCGTTGAAAATCGAAATCCGCCTGACTAATTCGAGCGTGCCTTAGGGCCCACTTGAGCAACATCAATCGGCTGACGACAGCTTCCCGATTGGGCCTTTTCACGCCGTGGTTGACGCTCCATACCGACGCACCATTTTGGAGCAGCACCGCATCACATCCATCGAGGCGGACGACCACTGATGGTGCGCTGTCCTCGTCAATGTCGACACGTATGGCAAATCCCACGAATCCGTCACCCACGCCAGCTCCCGCAAGATCGTCCCGAAACATGTTGACGGTGCCGGAACCTACGCACTCGTCTCCGCAGAAAGCTAAGACGACGCGATCGCGCACTACGGCATGTTCGATATGGATCCATCCTTGCACCAGTTCAGGGCTAACAATTTCTATGCTGCCTCGAATCATGACGGCCCTTTCGTGTCTTTGACGCGAACACAGTAAATCATTTTCAAAGTGATCTTTTTGCTGTTCAATGCAAGCATGCAGCGCATGCGTCAAACAGGCAAGACAATCCGCTCGAAGTGCCAAAAGTGCCTGAAAATGCCAAACTCAGACCACGATAAGGAAACCTGATGAAGGTCTTCGCGATGACATTCGCCTACAACGAAGCCTTCTTTCTTCCTCGCTGGGTCACCTACTACGGTTCACAGTTGGGGCCGGAAAACCTGTTTGTGATAGATCACGGTTCCACCGACCTCTCTACGCAAGGACTCGGAAGGGTCAATGTTATTCGGGTGCCGCGCGAATCTTATGACGAGGTTCAACGTATCCTTGCGGCTAGGGAAATCCACGCCGGCTTGCTGAAGTACTATGACGCAGGCTTTGTCACCGACGCTGACGAATTCGTAGTCGTGGATCCTCGAAATTACAAGGATATGCGGGACTTTGCTGCCAAAACGGTAGCCAAGGCGGTCACGTGCATTGGCCTTGAACTATTCCATGACCGCCGTCACGAGCCGGACTTTAATCACTCACTGCCGATTCTAGCCCAGCGAAATCTGGTCCTATTCGATTCGTGGATGTGCAAACACTCTTTCGCTAGCAGGCCTATTAAATTCGGAGGAGGGTTTCACACTTCCGATCAGCCCATACACTTCATTGACGATCTTTATCTGATCCATCTCAAGAATTTTGATTATAAGTTCCGGATCGCTAGGCAACGGGTTACGTCATCGTGGGTCTACGCGGGTGATTGGGGAGAGCATGCTAGGAAACAAATTGAATATGTAGACCAGCTGTTTGAGAACATTGACGACAAAATTCTATGCGGTCAAATTTCCGATAATTTCGATTTTAGTATGGAGATAGCGCGTTGTCTCCAAAGAGTCATCATCAATCCGTCGGGAGAATACGATTTCAATTCAAAAGGCGGCTTCAATAGCCCGGATCTGCATAGACTGCCAAATCGATTTCTTGGTCTTTTCTAGTGATAGTGTGCGTTGAACTTTGAGTTGAAAATTCTCCAAGGTGTTACTGGATTCAATATGGACGTGATAGATCGCTTCTTCGCAACGGCCGCATCGCGAGGTGAGCATTTAGCCGTGCAAGCTAACGTCGAATCTGTGAGCTACAAGGAACTTTCGCTATTGTCCAGGAAGTTCGCATGCGCTTTCGCGACAAACGAGTCACCAAAAGTATTAATCGCCTATGAGCAGGGCCCACTTGCATATGCGGCTATGCTCGGCACGATGTTGGCTGGCGGCTTCTATGTTCCAGTTAGCGTGAACGCTCCAAGTGAAAAGATAGCTGCGATTTGCGCGTCATTTCGGCCAACGCTCATCGTCGGCTCTGATGCCATGCTTGGCCAACTACGTCGGCTTGCGCCTTTGTCGATTGTGATTGAAACCGCGCAAATCCAAGCTATCGAACCATACACCGTAAGCGTGGCACGCAATCGAATTGCGTACGTTATCTTCACATCCGGATCGACTGGACAGCCCAAGGGCGTAATTATCTCGCACATAGCTCTGGCACATTATATTGATTGGGTCATCGATGCGCATTTGTTCAGAGCCAGTGATCGCGTCTCGCAATATACAAATATTGCTTTCGACGTGAGTGTATTGGAGATTTTTGGTGGACTCTGCGCGGGCGCGACGATAATCCCGTTTGTGTCTCAAAGCGAGAAGATGTATCCCGCTCAATTGGTAAAGAGCCGTGGGATCACTGTTTGGATCTCGGTTCCCTCGGTGATCAGGCTGATGATGAGCGCCAAGCAGTTGACAGCAATTTACCTGGCTACTGTGCGGCGCCTTTTCTTTGCTGGAGAGCCGCTGTTGGAGCCGTACGTCGAGGGAATTTTTACTGTGCGCCCCGACGCAGACATCTGGAACGCCTACGGACCGACGGAAACCACAGTAACCATGACCTGCCAACGACTTGAGGCGAATTCGTACTCGTCTGTCATAAGGCACTCAGTGGCACTGGGGGATACGATTCCTGGAATGGAAGTCCATTTGATAGGGGGTGAAGCAAAGGACTTCGGTGAGATCGTAATCGTCGGACCTCAATTGGCAGATGGCTACTGGAATGCGCCCGATCAAACCGCAAAGGCCTTTCGCCGGATCGATATCAACGGTAGGAAGACGCACGCCTACTTTTCTGGGGACTGGGGAGAGGTAGTGGACGGCCGCCTCTACTTCAAGAATAGAATCGACGACCAGGTGAAAATAAACGGCGTTAGAATTGAGTTAGGCGAAGTGGCTACGGCAATTCGGCAGTTGGGCTTCGCGGACGTAGTTGTGCTCAAGCAGGATGACGAACTGGTGGCCGTGATCCAGGCGGCCTCGGGCGTGACGCAGGAACTCAACCCCGGCGAAATCAAAAATCTCTTGTTGCAGAAGCTTGACCGTTATGCCGTACCGTCACGCTTCGTGGCTGTGTCCGAATTTCCTCGCAATCAGAATGACAAGACTGATCTGCGTGCCATCGCGCAATTAGTTGAACATGCCCAGCAGCATTCTCGCTAGCATGTGCTGCGTCGATGGTCTGCCAATTCAGAGGTGAGAAGTACCAATGGCGCTCGAGAAAATATTCGACAGCAATTTACTGGATTTCATACGGTCCAGCCAGGATACCATGGCGTTTAAGTCCGATCATTGGACGTTTATCCATATACCCAAGACCGCGGGATCTTCTTTTAGAGAGGAAATCGCGAATGTCAGGCAGCCAGACTACAACCTCGAAGTGGATTATGGGAGTTTGAGGCCAGGACAAATTGACGAACACTTCGAAGAAATGAAACATCAGGCGATCCGACGTTATTGCCAAAATTACTTCAGTAGAACCCGTTTTGTATCTGGTCACTTTCTTTACCGTGATATCGCGAGATATAGGAATTTCCAATCCTCTAAAATTATCTCAATGCTTCGGGACCCTCTCGCCCGGCTGAAGTCGGATTTCTTGCATCAAACGTCCACTAATCATCCGCAATTCGAGGCTGCGCGCAAACGGTACCCGACCTTCCGTCATTTCATAGAGGAACCCGGCAACCAAAATCTTATGTATGACCATCTTCGTCGTGACGAAGCGGATTCCTATGAGGCGACCCTCGCCTTTGTGCGACAACGCTATACCTGGATCGGCCTCCAAGAGGCGTATAACTTTTCACTAAAGATGCTGTTCATGCTATTCGGTATGAGAATTGAACCGCGTGTCCGACTTCGTGAAGGGGATGTGGATAGCAAAAACGCGCTGATCACTACACCAGCGGATGAACAGGCGGCACAAGATAGAAATGCAACTGACTACAAGTTGTACCAATCGTTTCATGATAGATACTTAACACTTAAGAAGGACTTTTATCAGTTGAGCGACTACGACAGGTTTTTTAAGAGGGTGGGGGGGGTGCCGCAATAGCTCACGATTTTAATCGGTATCTACAACTGCGTGAAATAATCCCAACTAGCGGAAAATTGGATTTTCGTGGGAAACTTAAAGCGCATGAAAGAAATTACACTTCGACATTACGCAGCTCATGCCACTGAAGTTTCTAGGCTTTTTATAGCTTCCGTCTAGGCTATAGATCGTGCCACTGACATCGTACGAAGATGGACTATCCCACCAGGAGGGGTTATGCCCAGCCAAGAAGCCAAAATGTAAGTCAGCGTCCTGAATTTCCACTGTATGAACACCCGATCCGCGGCTGAATAATGGCCCAGATTGCGAGGGATAGCTGTCTCGCATATGTAACGAGCGCACACTTGGATTCGAACTACCTATAAATTGAACGAGACTGCTCAAGTGCTGATCCTCGAAGTGAACGTCTAAGTCAA
>DATNNZ010000027.1:0-11870 GCA_035601575.1 Chthoniobacterales bacterium | reverse complement strand
GGTATCGGCAAATCCCCAACTGGGGGTCTCGATCTGAAAATGATCGAGAGCATCTAGTATTTTCTGAGACTGAATATCGTGCATAGAAAGGATTCACTCCGAGACAGGTCTAACGAACAGAATAGCCGCGACAGAACACAGAGATCGCAAAGAAATTACATAGGCCGCAATTTAGATTCCTTTTATCCGTGTCCATTAGCGTCCATTCGCGGCGGCACCGCGAGGAATAAACGCCGAAGGCGTACAAGAACTTAGCCCAGGGTGGAGGCTTGGCGGAACCCTGGGTATTCAACGAAAAATGCGGACCGCTCTGAAGGAGCGGCAGAAAACCCGCGACGTCGCAGCTTATCGTCATCCTCGAATATCGCGCGGCCTTTATTGCTCTGCGTTCGAAAGATTCTTTCGCTCCTTCAGAGCTACGCGCTTTTTTACGACCAATACCCAGGGTTCCGCCAAGCCTCCACCCTGGGCTAAGTTCTTGTACGCCTCCGGCGTTCTCAACATTCCCGTGTTCCTATCGCTTCCAACCAGCCCCGAAAGCTTTCGGGGCCAGCATTCGCTATTTAATGGACTTCTCACCAATCACTTTGGTTGCCGCTATGCCGCCCTGTGTTCTTTTGCGGCTATTTCTTTCGGACGGCCGGCGCAGTTTCACCGCAAAAATGCTTCCGGTAGTCCGCCATCCACCGCAATCACCTGGCCGCTGGTCTTGCTTAGTCGATCGGACAACAAAAGGAAATAAGCCTCGGCCTGATCGGCAGGCGTGATTGGATCTTTGAGAAGACTACGATCAGCATAAAACCGGGATAGCTTACTGACCAATGTGTCGGTCGATTCTTCCTCAGAAAATGGAACCTGATACTTCGTTAAGGATGAGATGACACGATCACGTGGAAACATGGTGCTTCCTTGTACAACAGTCGCTGGAGCGACACAGTTGACTCGGACCAACGGGGAAAACTCAATGGCAAGCTCTCGCACCAGATGGCTGAGCGCTGCCTTGCTCACGTCATAGGCAAAGCTCCCCTTTTTCGCAACCACGGCGTTGGCACTCGAAGTAAGCACAATCGATCCACGCAGATTTTGTTCGCGCAAAAGCTTACCGGCTTCATCCGCAACAATGTAGGATCCGGTAACATTGACATTCAATGTGAACTTAAACTTCTCATCTGGAATATGGCCGGAAGCGTCGGGTGGGATAAAGATCCCGGCGGTTACGACCAAAGCATCCAGTCCGCCGTACGCCAGCACGGCTTGACGCAGCAGCGCTCGCACTGATTCCCGGTTCGTGATATCAGCAGCCAATCCCACTGCCGGCCCGCAACCGGAGATTGCGGAACCGGCTACTCCGATTCCCGGCCCTAGTTTGCTGGTGATCTCGTCGGCAGTCTGCTGAGCCGCATCGGCCACCAGATCGGCAGACACGATCTGGCCACCTGCTCCGGCTACACGAATCGCTAACTCTTTTCCAATCCCGCTGCCGGCTCCGACGATCAGTACTATCTTGCGCGCAAGTTCGTTCTCCGGAGGCATCCGGCGCAGCTTGGCTTCTTCCAGTTGCCAATATTCAATGTCGAACGCTTCCTGCTGCGGGAGAGCAATGTATCGGTCGATCGTTTCCGCACCGCGCATCACTTCAACCGCGCAGTTGTAAAACTCCGCGGTCACCCGCGACTCGCTCTTATCTTTGCCCCAAGCGATCATGCCCAGCCCTGGGATCAAGATAACGGTCGGATTTGGGTCGCGAATAGCCGGAGAGTCAGCCCGCTTACAGCTTTCATAGTAATGCCGATAGTCGGAACGATACTGTTCGATGCCTTCGGCGAGCAGTGTCCGCAGTGCCTTCAGATCGCGCGAACTGGTGTCCCAGTTTACATAAAGCGGCTTGATCTTCGTGCGCAGAAAATGGTCCGGACACGATGTGCCGAGAGCGGCCAATCGCTCGGCCTCTTGGCTATTCACGAAGCGAATAATCTGCTTGTCGGTTTGGATGGTGCCGATGAACCGCTTCTGTTGGCTGATCTGTCCGCGCAACCAAGGCAACAATGCGGCGAGGATTTCTTCCGTCTCTGACTCCGACAGCGGAGGATATTTTTGTCCTCCAAACGTGCCGCTCCCTTTCTCCTTAGCTGCGATGAACTCGGCCGCCCGCTCGATCAGGGAAAGCGAAAGTTCATAGCATTCCTTGTCGTCATTGGCCCAATTGATCAATCCATGTTGCCCCAGGATTGCACCTTTTGCTTGCGGGTGCGCTTTGCACAATTGCTGAAGCTGTAGCCCAAGTTCGAAGCCCGGACGCTGCCAGGGAACCCACAAAACTTCGTCACCATAGATTTCCTTCGTCAACGCTTCTCCACGCTCAGCCGCGGCCACAGAAATGACAGCATTCGGATGAGTGTGATCCACGTGTCGAAACGGCACGAACCCATGCAAAGGCGTGTCGATCGAGGAAGCTCGCGGATTAAGATTGAAGGTGCAGTGGGGGTATGCCGCGACCATCGAATCTTCCAGCGGAGTCTTTGCTCCTTTCTCATTCGACGCTTCGTAACTCGTGCGCAGACGCTCGAGCTTGCTCATATAAAGGCTCGCAAAATTCTCGCGCTTCGAGGTGCGGAGATCGCCGCCTGAGCCCTTGACCCAAAGTACCTCTACTTTTTCTCCCGTGAGCGGATCCGACTGCAACAGTTTAGCGGAAGTATTACCTCCACCAGTGTTCGTGATGCGTTGGTCAGAACCAAGGAGATTTGAGCGATAGATGAGCCGGTCGACTTCGTCTAATCGGCCGGCAACCGCGTCATCCCACAGATAATTCACGTACTTTGTATTCATGTCGTAATTTTGCTGAATCTTTCCTTCCCTTCGGCCCAGGACTCCGTTTCCTGCGGAGCGAATTCATCAATGGTATAGGAGCGGCGGATTACTGCTCTCAACTCCGCCAGCGAACCGAGCTCTCCAGCAGCGATCGCCTGAATAAGCAGATTTCCCAATGCCGTGGCTTCGACCGGACCCGCAGTAACTCGTAGTCCGGACGCGTTGGCGGTAAATTGATTGAGCAGGCGATTCTGACTGCCACCTCCGACCACGTGCAAGACCTCAAGTTTCTTGCTCAATAACTTGCTTAATTGGTCCAGATGAGTCGCATAACTCAAAGCAAGGCTTTCCAAGATACATCGAGCTAAACTGGCAGCGTCGTCCGGAATTGGTTGGCCGGTCCGCCGGCAAAAGGACTGAATCTTTTGGATCATCTGCCCAGGCTTCAGAAATTCCGAAGCGTTAGGATCAACGAATGACCTTAGAGCGGGCGCGCCTTCCGCTGCGTGCACAAGATCTGCGTACTCGACATTGCTGCCCTGCTGGATCATTTCTCGTCGCGTCTCCTGAAGAATCCAGAGACCAAGAATGTTACGGAGAAAACGGACGGTCCCTTCATGGCCGAGCTCATTGGTATAATTAGCCGCCATGCAGTCGCTCTCCAAACGCGGAGCCAACAACTCCACACCGAGCAGAGACCAGGTGCCAGAGCTGAGAAACGCCCAATGCTCGCCCTCAGCTGGGACCGCAGCGACCGCTGCACCGGTATCATGCGAGCAGGTCGCGAAAATTGGGAATGTTCCTAATTCGGCTGCCAGGTTTGACGTTACCTTTCCGATCTGGGTCCCCGAGACGACCACCGTTGGGAACAACTGACGAGGTAGACCCAATTCGTTAACCAGTGTCTCGGACCAATCGTTCAACACCGGGCTAAAGATTTGCGTCGTACTGGCCAAACTTCGCTCCATGACCGGCTCACCACTGAACAGATAATGAAAATAATCGGCGATGCCCAGAAAGTGCCGGGCGAGGTCGACGAGCGAACGGCGATGCAACACATCATCGTAGATTTGGTAAAGCGTATTAATCTGCATGAACTGGATGCCGGTCTCACGAAAGATCAATTCACGTCCAGCCTTTTTGATGAACGCCGGATAGGATTCATCCGTCCGGCTGTCGCGGTAATGAAAAGGGGTTCCGAGCAGCGGTTCGCTCTCTGAAAAATAAGCGTAATCAACGCCCCAAGCATCGATGCTGAATCCATCGATCTGTGATACCCGGGTCTTCGCAGCCTTAATGCCGGTGTGAATTTGGTCGAAAAACCGCAACAAATCCCACCGCAAAGACCCAGCCAATTGGGTGGGGCCGGTGGGGAATCGATGACATTCCTGCAGACTGACTTTGTCGTCGACGAGGCGACCTAAAACCACCCGGCCGCTCTCCGCGCCGAGGTCACAAGCGACATAGTTTTTCGCGCTACTCATTGGCAGCCTGTCCAGGGGGGAAGAGATTTTTCATCCAGATCAGCAAGCCACCGTTCAGATCAACGTTCAAGTCCGACGGGATGCTAAATCCGCGCGATTTCCAAATCTAGGATCCGCGCAACTTTCTCGATTTCCTTCGCGACGTGGCCTACACCAAGAGCGCAATGGTGGGTTGGTCCCTCCATGCACCACGCGTTCATAAATTCGGCAGGACCCACCGGGAATCGGATCCGGGAATTAGTGTTGCCAATTCGTAAAATTGGACCCGGAATGGAATCCCCTTCGGATACTAGCATCTTTAGGTTTCCTTTTCCCGTCTGAGTGAGGCCAAGAATGGTCACCGGCCCTATTTTTACGCGTGCTTCAACTGAAATGCCTTGCCCGCGCTTGCCGTGGTATAGTCCCAGACCACGCAATGCCGGTTTACCGTCCGCGATCCCCAGGTGAAACGGCCCATCGTGTCCCATCAAAAGGAATTGATCGACAAAATCCATCGCATAGAGCTCGGTGAACGATCCTCCGGCTTCAAGGCGATCCATAATCAACATCGCAATCGCATTCTTGGTGTCGCCCTCGCCGCTGCATGGGATTCCACGCCCGGTAAGCAACGTGTTTCCCAGAATCAACCCAGCGCTCAAAAGCTCCTGCGGATTCGCCTCAGCTCCACGATAGTAGTAGGAGAGACCATCAAGCCGAAAATCGGCCACTAACCGGTCTAACCCGGCAGCGACCTTGGCACTCCACCCCAACGCTTCTGGTTGCGGAGCTCTCGCCAATGGATCGGCTTGGCTATCGCTGCTGATTTCGAATAAGTCGCGGGTACGAGCCAGGATCGTTGCGATCTCGGCACCTGTTACCAAGTCCACACGACTCTGAAGATCATCTATCTCGAGCACCTCGATATGAACCCCAGTCTGGCCGGTAATCATCGTGAAATCCGAATACATATCCAACATGCCTGGATAAGTATGGCCGAGAAAGCCAACTCGGGCGTGGCGTAAACTCTGAGCAGCAGTCACGGCCCTGATCCATCCGCGAATCTCCTGCCAGGCAGCGGTCCCGGCTTCTCCATCCTGTTCTCGCAGAAGCCCGCTGACAACGTTGAACTCAATACCGCTCCGAGCGAATGCGCCGGAAATTTCCGGGACACAGCAGGCGCAGCAATTGGCCAACCATTCACCAGTGTCGGTCTTCTCATAATCAAGGGTCTGTACTGGTTGAAGGTTAAGAACTAGGATCGGACATCGAAGACGTTGTACCGCGGGCACAACCTGAGACGAGGTGGCGTACGTGCCGACGTAACAGATTACCAGGTCGACATCTTCACGGGAGAAGAGACTCCTCGCCTCCTGTGCAGCCGGCTGATTATCGACTAGTCCGGCTGACACGATATTACATCCGGTGATGCGAAGATTCTGTTCTATCTCCTGTTGATAACCTAGCAAACGGTCTCTTAATCCAGGAAATTGAGCCCAATAGGCTTCTAACCCGATCCCAAAAATTCCGATTTTGGGCTTAGCGACGGAGATTCGGTCGAAGGTCATCGGTAGCGGTTTTACTGATCCTCGCGCTCGTCTTGCTTGGACCCATCAGTCCCAGTCCCATCCGACCCATCAGCCTCATAGGACTCATGAGGCTCATTGGTCTTATAGGTCCCAAGCACGAAAAGGATTAGTGCTACAATTTATTTTTTGAGCAGCGCGTTGACATCTGCGGCAGTAATCAGCTTTACCGGGACGTAGACTTCCCGGTTAGCCGGATTGCTATATTTTACCTTGTCGCCCTTAATCAGGGTGGAAGCTAGATCAACCGTCATCTTTCCCATCTCCTTTGGCACCTGTTGTATGGTGGCGCCCAACTGCCCGGCCTTGATTGCTTGAAGCGCGATTTCGTCCCCATTAAATCCGACGATGTAAATATCCTTTACGCCGCTCTTGCCGGAGTCCGCCACCGCCTGAGCCGCGCCGACTGCCATTGGATCATTGCCGCAGAAGATGGCGGCTACATCGGGATGTGCGGAAAGAATATCTTTGGCAACTTTATAACCTTCCTCCTGCTTACTGTTCGCTGAGAGCGACGCGACCACCTGATACCCCAATTCTTTGATGCGCTGCTCGAAGCCGGTGTTCCGTCGCGCGGCATAAACTGCACTTGGTTCACAGGAAATCGACGCCACCTTCTTGCTGGCGGATGATTTCTGCTTAAGAACCGAGTCGATGTGATCGGCTGCGATCACGCCGCCTTTTTCGTTGTCGGAGATCACAATCACATCGTAGTCCGTTCCCCCACCGCCAATGTCATCGATAACCACCGGAATTTTTTTTGCCTTGGCGGCATCGACGATCGGGCCCAACGCATCCGGTTTGAAAGGAGAGATAATCAATGCGCTAATTCCCTGGTCGAGCAAATCCTGGGTAGCTGATACCATGGTCGATTCACTACTTTTTTGGTCGACCAGCACATAGTCAAAACCTGCGGCTTCAGCGGCTTCTTTGGTCCCCTTTTCCATGTCTTGGAAGAATCCATATTGCATGTCGTAGACGGAGAAACCGATCTTCTTCTTGGCGGGAGCTGCGTCTGCAGGAACTGCCAATAAAAGAGCACATATAGTTAAGAGGATAGTTAGGACTCGGGGGGACTGTTTCATGGATAATGGGGTTTGGGGTGGTTGATGGTTTGAACTGTAATTTCTGTGATTGCCGATTAAGAGCCCGGCCGTTGGCTCCGGTTCCAGCGTTCAACCAGGCGCTGGCGAACGCCTTCGACCGAAAGCGCCAACAATAAAACGAGACCAACGGCTACCCGTTGAACGAACGCGTCGACGTGGTTGAGGTTGAGCACGTTCGACAAAGTAGCGAAAAGGATTGCCGCCGCGACCGTCCCGAACATACTGCCGCGTCCTCCAGCTAGACGAGTTCCGCCTAACACAACAGTCGCGATAACGTTCAGCTCGAACCCAGGTTCGAGGCCGGGTCCCGCCGAATAAAGACGCGATCCGAGGAGCGCGGCGCCAAGACCTGTAAAAAGTCCGACGACCACAAAAACAAGGAAGATGGTTCGATTCACCGGAACGCCGGCGACATGAGCGGCCTTGACGTTCGATCCGATAGTGAAGACGTAGCGACCGAAAGATGTTCGGTGCAAAGTGAAGGCTCCAATCGCGGCACAGAACAAGAAAAGAATGAACGGGACCGGTATGTTCCCCATCAATCCGTTTCCCCACCAGACGAAATCTTTACCATTGAAGCGCGCGGTCTGTCCATTAGTCAAAATAAAGGTCAAACCGCTAACGAGGAACATCGTACCAAGCGTCGCGATAAAGGCTGGGATGCGTACTAGAACTACTAAAGCGCCATTGAGCAATCCGACGATCCCACCAACGGCGACTGCCGCGATGAAGGCTGGGAGGACACCAATGTGGGGCGCAATCGTGACCGCGGTCCAAGCACTGAGAGCCTGAGCAGATCCTACCGACAAGTCAAAGGTCCCGGCGATGATGGCGATAGTCATCCCAACCGAGGCAACACCGACAAACGCGCTTTGGCGAAGAACGCTCGACAAATTGTCCGGAATGGCGAAACGCGGTGTTCCGATGGCGGCAAGAATCCAGACCACGACCAAGATTGTAGCGATCCCAAATTTTTCCCAGAGAAGATCCCAGTCGAGATTACGAATCGCCCTCCGGACAGGCCTAACTTCGTGAGTCACGGGTTGATCCGTTTTGACAGGGCGCACGGTTCGCAGTTGGTTCGCTCGTTTAACCGGTAGAACAGGATCGATCATTTGTTAAGTCGATTCGGCAGTCCGACTACGCACATGTCTTTCTCCTTCGTTAAATTCATCATCTAGGATGTCGCTCGATTTGGCGCCCGACGGGCTGCTAGCGCCTCAAGCGTCAGAGCTCCGAGCAGCAGCAATCCGAGGGTAACGTTTTGGTAGAAGACAGAGACGTTCAGCAGATTTAATCCATTGTTAATAATGGCGACCAACAGACTTCCGAGCAATGTCCCCGGCACCGAGGCTCTTCCGCCGGTCAACGGCGTGCCTCCGAGAACTACGACAGCGATCGCCGATAACTCCAAACCGGTAGCCAACCGACCGTTTCCGGTCAGAACCTGGGCACTCAGGATGAGTCCAGACAATGCCGCCGTGGCGCCGACAATGGCGAAAACTCCCCACAAGACGTAGGACGTGCGCACGCCGACGCGCCGTGCGGATTGGATGTTACTGCCGGTAGCGAGAATGTGCCGGCCAAAGCGAGTCTGGCCGAGAAGCAGACTGAACAACACCGCTAGCGCCAACGCGAGTAGAACTGGTGTCATTCCGCTCGATAAAACTTTGTACTCAGTTCTCCCAAACAGGTAGATGTCTCGGCCTCTGGTGTAGATGAGTGCTGCTCCCCGTACGATGGTGAGCATGCCCAGAGTAGCAATGAACGCTGGAACCCGCAGCTCAGTCACGATGAGGCCATTCACCCAGCCAATCAGCCCGCCGCTCAGGACGCCCAAAGCGATCGCTGCCATCACGCCGATCTGTGGGACCAGACTCATGGTGATACACCCCGCGAACGCGGCAGTTGAGCCAACCGAGAGGTCGAAATTTCCGCTCGCGATCGCCAGAGTCATCCCCAAACCGACAATCGCGACGACGCTGGCACTGGTGCAAACGTTCAGAAGATTGTTCGGGCTCAAAAACGTCGGTGTCAGAAGGGCAAATGCGGCGCCGACAAGTAGGAGTGTCAGCCCGACCGGCGAGAAACGAAAAACGGCCCAAACAGCGCGTTTAGACACCATCTGTGATCTCCATGGGTTTCGGTTGAACTGCAACCCGGTGGGACAGACCTGTTGCAACTTCCATTACAGCTTCCTGTGTCACCTGGTTTCCGGAGAGCTCTCTGCGGGGCTCCCCCGCAACAAATACGATGCATCGATCAGCAAGTCGGATCAGTTCGGGAAGCTCGGAAGTTTGAAGGATGATCGCGATGCCTTTTTCAACCAGCTGATCAATCAATGTATATATTTCTGCCTTGGCGCCGACATCGACTCCTCGTGTCGGCTCAGCCAGTAGCAGAACTCGGCACTTCTCCGCCAGCGCTCGAGCTAGAATTACTTTCTGTTGATTGCCACCGCTCAGACTGTTGATTCGCTGCTCCGGCCGGCTAAAGCGGATATTCAGTTGTTGCTGGTAATCAAGTGTTACGCGTCGCTCACTGGCGAGGTCGAGAATTCCGGGAACCGAGGGGAACAAACGGGGCAGCGCTCCAATAGTAAGATTTTGGATTACCGGCAGATCTGGGAACAACCCGCTCTGTTTCCGATCCTCTGGCACGAGACCGATCCCGGTTCGAATTGCCGCTCGAGGACGATCCACGCGGAGAGGCCGGCCGGCCAACGTCACGCTCCCGCTCGTGATTTTCCGAAGGCCAAACAAGCCTTCCATTAGTTCGGAACAACCGCTACCCATGAGCCCGGCCAGAGCTAGAACTTCCCCGCGACAGAGAGAAAACGAAACATTGCGAGCCAATCCCCCATCCACAGCGAGGTCTCTGGTCTGCAAAATGATATCCGATGGCGTTCGACTTGGGCGCTTCAGGTGAACAAGTTCGCGCCCTACCATCGCAGCAACGACTTGCTGTTCCGTGGTATCGGTTCGTCGAGTGGTCTGAATATGCCGGCCATCACGGAAAACCGTGATACGATCGGCTACAGAAAAGACTTCGGCTAACCGATGGGAAACATAAATAACGGAAACTCCGCTGGCAGCGAGTGATCGTACAATCTCTAACAGGCGAATCACTTCGCGCTCGTTCAGGGCAGCAGTCGGTTCATCCATGATGATGACTCGCGCTTTCACCGAAAGTGCTCGGGCAATCTCGACAAGCTGTTGCTGACTGACAGCAAGATTGCTGACCGGAGTGGTCGGATCGATGTCCAGATTCAGCGTTTGCAGAATGTGGCGGGTATTTCGGTTCATTGTTTCCCAATCGATAAGTGGCCCGCGCCGGGGCTCTCGAGTGATGAACACGTTCTCCGCCACACTCAAATGCGGCAGAAGGTTGAACTCCTGAAAAATCACACTGATGCCGGCCTGTTGCGAACTCAGCGGGTTCGCGAATGTGACAGGTCGCCCGTCAACGAAAATTTGACCGGCACTCGGTTGTAAAACACCAGCGAGAATGCTGATCAAGGTGGATTTACCGGCTCCATTTTCTCCGACCAGCGCGTGCACTTCTCCCGGCAGAATGTCGAAATCGACGGCGTCCAACGCGAGAACACCGGGAAATCGGCGACTCATCTGTTGGACCGCGAGAACGGAAGGGCTTTCGGACATCGGAGGCTCAGGTGGTTAGGGGTATCTCCGGATAACTGTGGTCATTAGATTACAGTTTCTCGCTGGCAGCCGCATCCGCGAATCATACAAGGTCTGTCGGTGATGTGATGAGTTCGCAAGTGACGCAATTCGAATTTTGTTCGCCCGATCCAACATCGAGTGCTTTGGGGGAATTGTGGGCCAGACTATATGAGACGCCGTCGAAGTGGAATAGACAAAATGACGAAATTCATATAAGAAATGACACGGCTTGTCCGCCGCAGCCTTCGAGAAATCATGGTCATCGAGCATCCACTGGCTGAGGCAGATCGGAGCTCCCGTGACCAATTACTTTATCTATCTTCCGCACCGGCGAGAGCAGAGTCCCTGGGAGTGTACCGCGACCGCAATTGGCCACGAGCGCGTCTTACCTGGAAGCCAGTATCCACCGCGACGCCATCCGGTAGATCACCACTTTACCTGGGAAGACGGCCGCGTACTTCACGCCTATCAGATAATCTATATTACCGAGGGAAAAGGCTATTTTGAATCGGGGCTCTCACATAAAAGACAACAAATCGATGCCGGTTGCATCGTGATTCTCTTCCCTGGTGTCTGGCACCGTTACTCGCCGGATCCCAAAACGGGGTGGGTCGAAAATTGGATTGAGTGTCGCGGGAAGTCTTTCGAACGGGCGAGAGCAATAGGATTACTTCGACCTGAACGATCGATTTTGCGTGTCGGTCTTCTCCCTGACTTACTTCAATGTTTTGAGCGCTGCCATGCTCTAGCGCAAAGACATTCGGGAGGGATTCAAGCCATGCTTTCCACCATGGGCTTGCATATTCTCTCCATCCTTCAGGGTGCACCGAGATCGCACAGGAATTTGCGTCGACATATTGACGAAAGAATTCAACGAGCCCAATTGCTCATCGCGCGTCGTTACCACGAGACGATCATCGTAGAACACTTGGCTCGCGAATTGCACATCGGCTACTCGTCTTTTCGTCAGGCTTTCAAGGCGCAGACGGGCCTAAGCCCTAAGCAATATCAGCTCCAAATTCGTCTCCAGAAGGCTCAAGAGTTTCTTGCGAATACCTCTAAGTCGGTTGGAGAAATCGCTGAGATACTCGGATTTAACACGGCCTACCATCTGTCTAATCAATTCAAAAAACATGTGGGTTTGGCACCTCAAATATGGAGGCAAAGATTGGAACGCCGTGAGGAGTAAGGAATGAGGAGTGAGAGGTGATTGGTGAGAGGTGG
>DATNNZ010000026.1:0-3395 GCA_035601575.1 Chthoniobacterales bacterium | reverse complement strand
TAGCCATAGCAAAGTTAGTTGAGCACATCCGGGCGCAAAAATTCCATCAAGCGGTGGTTATCCCGGTAATCCACCGGAATGGCCACGACAACTGGACCTTCCATGGCCAGCGCTTTTTTGAGCGTCGGCGCAATCTCATCGGGCTGGTCTATCTTCAGCCCGCCAGCACCGTACGACTCGGCCAACTTCACAAAATTCACCGGACCAAAATCGACGCCAGAAGAACGTCCGTACTTCGCTACCTCCTGAAAGCGGACCATGTCATAGTGGCCATCAATCCACACCAAATGAACAAGATTACATTTGAGCCTGACCGCTGTCTCAAGTTCCATCGCGGAAAAAAGGAAACCTCCGTCTCCTGAGATGGAGATGATTTTTTCATTCGGACGCACCAGACTTGCGGCAATGCCCCAAGGCAACGCAACCCCCAACGTCTGCTGCCCATTAGTCATGAGTATTTGACGTGGGCGGAAGCTGTAGAGATGTCGCGCCAGCCAGATATGAAACGACCCCATGTCAAGACACACGGTCGTGTCCTCGCTAAGGAAGCTTTGCAGTTCGTACGTCAGGCGCGCTGGATGAATTGGGCTACCATGCAACCCAATTGCATAGCCGGCGAATTCCTTCCGCTGTTGGGCGATCTCACCGAGGAAAACCGTTTCCTTGCCTCTGGTACGCGGAGTCACCTGGCTGGTTAACGCCTCTACGGTCGCCGAGATACTACCCGTGAGTTCGATGGCTGGTTTGTACTCCTTATCGATGTCCGAAGGAAGGACGTCAATGTGGATAATGTCGCGTTTAAACCCATGGTTCCACAGAGAAGGATCATACTCCACCGGGTCATAGCCAATAGTGATGACCAGGTCGGCGGCATCCAGGAGTTTGTCTCCTGGCTGGGTGTGGAACAATCCGACTCGCCCACCGAAGCAATCGAATAATTCCTGTGAAATAACGCCCGCTCCTTGATAGGTGCAGATAACGGGAAGCTTGGTTCTCCCGACTAGCTGGCGAATGGCCGTCGCTGCGGAGGGTTGGCTAGCAAGCATTCCCAATAGGAGAACAGGGCAGTGCGCTCGGTTGATTAACGCGGCCGCGGTCCTAACGCTTTCCGCGTCAGCCGGACCGAGTGGGACGGGATTCACCGGAGTTAGAACTTGGCTTCCAGTCTCACCCGCCATGACGTCCTGAGGTGCGCTGATAAAAGATGCACCGGGCCGTCCGGACTCGGCCACGCGAAATGCATTAGCCACGACTTCACTAACGGCGGCCCCGGAATCAATCTCAGCGCTAAATTTGGTTGCCGGCCGAAAAAGACTAACCGTATCCATCGTTTGGTGAACATGTTTCAACCGCTGCGAGACTGGGACGGCGCCACCAATCGCAACTACCGGGTCACCTTCCGAAGTGGCCGTAGCTAGGCCGGTCGCTAGGTTAGAACAGCCCGGTCCTGAAGTGACCAGGGTGACCCCTGCTTTCCCGGTCAAGCGACCGATACCGCCAGCCATAAATGCAGCGTTCTGTTCGTGCCGGCAGACGACTGTCTTGATCTTTGAGTCCGACAAGGTATCGAACACTTTGTCAATCTTCGCCCCCGGAATGCCGAAGATATATTCGACTCCTTGGCTTTCCAAACTCTTCACCAGCAATTCTGCGCCGGTTTGCGAGTCTTTTTTGATTGCGACCGTTGCCATTACTTTGCTCCTTTTATTTCTGCATTTACTGCACTCATTTCTTTGCTCCCTCTGCCTTCGCGAGATCGGAGCCCGGATCCCGGCGCAAGTCTGCTTTCACGAAGTCCTCGGTTTCGGGCAACGCGACGCGATAATCGCCCTCACGTTGAATTTGCAGCCGTAAGTTTGATCCCCTGCATTCAAGCAAATGACCTCCGCTTTGATGATCCGCGGACAGAAAATGCAAGTGATAGCCCGGCACGTTGAGAGTCTTCGCGTATTCCGGGGTCCAGAACCCAACCAGCGTTCCCGAGACATCGTGAAACTCAAACTCCGGCTGAACCGCTGCCGCTTGAACTAACGGCACTCCTTCTTCGGTTCTGCACATCGCGCGCGTTCGTACGTAGGCGAAATGTCCTTCCACCCGCAGCGCAAAAAAGAAGTTATCGGTATGCCGAAGTTGATCGAACTGAGCGACCAAATGGCTGAGGTCAGGACATTGCTCCAGCACGATCGCTGAATCCGGTGCGAAGCGAGTGACCACCGCAAACGGGCAGAGAACGTCATCGTCGACTTCTTTTACAAAACCATCGCTGCGTGCTTGGAAGAAATGCCCATCGACGATGACCATCTCACCGTCCAGATTTTCGAATGTGCCTAATCCGAGGTCCCCGTGTTCCCGCAATGTTCGGGCTCGTACCGCACCTTGGTAGATGCCCTCGACCAGGGCGGTAGCGGTTGAGACCTGATACAGCGTGCTGTGCGACACCTGAAGGTATTCAGCGAGAGCTCGACTAACAATGTAGGATACAGGCTCGTTGATCTTCCGAGAATGCTCCTGCAGAATCGCCCAGAGACCGGCCGACAACCTGCAGTTAAGTTGCGGATTTGTCCGCTCTGTTCCGTCGCTCATCTTTTTCACTCACATTTTTTCTTGTTCGAAACTGAAATTTCACTTGGGGCAGCTCAGATTTCGCTCCTAACCAGATGCTTTTGTTGGGCACTCTATCTGAGGCGACGGTTACTGCTATGGATCAAGAGAGATATTCTCTCTATCTCCTTCGAGCTAGCTCCTCATCATCTCTGGTGCATAGACAACCGTGCCAGCCGTTATCAACCATTCGCGTTGCGCATTCTAATTTCTGGGTGGGCCGGTCCGAGGAGAAGGACGATTTGATTGCGGCGTCGCCGCCTATTCGCCAACTGCTACAGACCGTAATCCCCCCGATAGCGCTGCAACTGTAGGGTGCAGAGCAATCGGCCGCACTCATCCAGAGCATCTGCAGTTGCGTGATAACGTTCGACTAGATCGAGCACCCGCAAAGGCGCTTCGAACGTCAGGCCGGCCAACATGTTGCGATCGCGAATCTGTTGGAGGGCGTCATCCATTTCGGTCAAAGCGCCGCGGACCGTCGGCAGCTGGCGCCCGCAATCGCCCTGACGAAAACACTCGGCGAAAGCATCCAGCATCTGCTTAAACTCAATTTCTAAACGTTCAAATTGCGGGTTCAGTATTTGTTCTGTGATTTCCGGCAACCTGTCTCGGCGAGAAAGTAACTGGCTGATCTGAGTGATTAACGTTTGTAGCGCGCGGACCAGAGCGACAAGCTTCGCCCTTTCTTCCTCCCCACATCCGGCTATTCGAATTTGACGAGCGGCCTGTAGAGCCTCTACTGGTAAAATCGCCAGTTGGGTCTGAATTTTCTCCCGATGCGGATCTCCGCT
>DATNNZ010000025.1:0-34973 GCA_035601575.1 Chthoniobacterales bacterium | reverse complement strand
TTGGCCCCAAGCTTCGAGAGCTCGTTCGTCCGATGGTCCAAGCTGTAAAATTGATATCGAAGTCTCAGCGCTGATCACAAAAACGCCGGCCATCGGATCCATGAGTCCGATTTCAGGCCGCCCGCAAACACCACAAGCCGTCGACCGGCTAGCCTTTCGTTCAAAGAGAATTAGGCGACCAGGTTCGGAAACCACTTTTTCCAAAGTGGACTAAGATATGGGTATTCCCATCGCTGACCGGTAAACGCCTTTATGATGCCCAGGATCCAAAGGATGAAATAAGCAATATAAAAGACAAAAACCAACAGGCCGAGGAGAATGGCGAAAATCCATCCAATCAGCGGAACGTGCGCAAAGATCTGTAAAACGATCATAAGCGCAAAAAACAAGACGAAGGTGCTGACTCCAAAATAGATACTCTGCACTGCCCAATGCCGCACGAAGCTGTCTTTCTTCTCGATGAAGTAGAAGATAATCCCTCCGATCAGCGGAAAAATTGCACAGAGCCCAGCGCCGACATTGGACGGAAGTCCTGTATCGCTCGTAGCAGAAGGTCCAGACATAGAATTATATAGAGATAAAAAGAATTTTCGGAGCGATCGTAAAATCCGTTGTTAGAATGTCAAGATTTCGTGAGCAACAATCGCTACTCCTTCCGATCGCAGACACCAAGCAAATTTCGTCTGGGCAGAATAGGATTTCGCGTTAATTTGGCCGTTCTATGTTGAGCGCCGGGATCGTTGGTTTGCCTAACGTTGGCAAATCCACTCTTTTCAACGCAGTGACGCGGACGCGAAAAGCGGAGGCGGCCAATTATCCGTTCTGCACCATTGAGCCGAACCAAGGGATCGTGACCGTCCCTGACTCCCGGTTAGATCAATTGGCCGTTCTTTCGAAGTCACAAAAGGTCGTCCCAGCCGCAATCGAGTTTGTTGATATTGCAGGATTGGTTCGCGGCGCGAGCCAAGGTGAAGGTCTCGGTAACCAATTTCTTAGCCATATCCGAGAAGTGGACGCGATTGTTCAGGTGGTCCGATGCTTTGCGGACGATAATATCCACCACGTGAGCGGATCGATTGATCCAATTCGCGACATTGAAGTAGTCAACACCGAACTCATTCTGGCTGATATCGCCTCTTTGCAAAAGCGCAACGAGCGCCTGCAAAAACAGGTTCGTTCCGGCGATAAAAGTGCGAAAAGCGAAGCCGCTCTCATTGAGCGAATGCTGCCGCATCTCAACGAAGGTAAACCCGCCACCACTTTTCCGTCTTCACCGGAAGAAGCATCGATTGTCCGTTCTTTTTTTCTGCTGACCGGCAAGCCGACGATTTTTGCTTGTAACGTAGCGGAAGCCGATTTGGTGGCTTTCTCACAGCAGACTCCAACTGGGGCAGCTCAGTACGTAGCGCGGGTGAGTGAATACGTTGCAACGCACCTCTCGACCCAATCGGTGGTGATCAGCGCCCAGATCGAAAGCGAACTAACCGATCTATCTCCGAGTGAGGCCGCGGAGTATCTGACTGGCCTAGGAGTAAAGGAGAGCGGCGCCGGAAGCTTGATCCGCTCAGTCTATCACCTGCTTGGTTTGCGCACTTATTTCACCACCGGGGAGAAAGAAACACGAGCCTGGACTGTCCACGCTGGGGATAAGGCGCCGGCCGCTGCCGGCGTCATTCATTCCGATTTTGAACGCGGCTTCATCGCGGCGGAAACCGTTCATTTTGACGATCTGATTCAACTTGGGTCATTCGCCAAGGCTCGTGAAGCCGGAAAATTGCGTATCGAAGGCAAAGAGTATGTCGTCAAAGACGGCGACGTAATGGAGTTTCGATTCAACGTTTAGCAACAGAAGTACAGAGAGGATTGTTAACAGGAGATCACAGAGATAACGGAGGAAAGAGGCTCGGCTCCCGCTGCCGTCGCTAGAACAACTCTCCTCAATCCTAGACAGCGAAGCCAAAAATCGACTAGCCCAAAAAAAGCTGATAGTACCACGCGAGGCGGCTCATCAAAGAGCGGCTCACGGCCGATGCGAGTGTCTTTCGTCCGTTATATCTGCGCCCTCCCGCTAAAAATCTTCTCCGTGCCCTCTTGTGCCAATTGAGTGGCCTGAGCACCGAAACCATTTTACACCTAGGGTCTTCTGCGCAACGTTCCGCCCTTACAGATGATTCGTTGTGTTGTTTTTTTCGCCTTAGCGATCGCGGCGAGCGCGGTTGCCGAAACGTCGAAGCCCGATATTCACAAGAGTCTGGTTCGGATTACGACGACGTCACAGGATCCCGACTATCGGGTACCTTGGAACCCCGGCAATATCACTGTCGGAATCGGAGCCGGATTTGTAATCGATGGGAACCGGATTTTAACCAACGCGCACGTGGTGAGTAACGGTCGTTTGATTGTCATCGAGAAGGAAAACGATCCAAAGGAGTACATCGGACAGGTGGAGTTTATCGGCAGTGATTGTGACCTAGCGGTAGTGAAAGTCCAAGATTCGACCTTCTACAAGGGAACCGCTCCCGTCCATTTTGGCGGACTGCCGGCAGTGCAGTCGATCGTTGACGTATTTGGATACCCAATCGGAGGCACCCGACTTTCCGTGACTCACGGAATCGTTTCTCGCGTCGATTTTCAAAATTACACTTACTCCGGAGTGGATCAGCATTTAGCCGTTCAGATCGACGCTGCCATCAATCCGGGAAATTCCGGTGGCCCCGTGCTGCAGGATGGAAAGGTGGTCGGTGTCGCCTTCCAAGGATACACCGGCGACGTCGCGCAAAATACGGGTTATATGATTCCAACGCCGGTGATCCAGCGTTTTCTTAGGGATATCTCCACCGGCCGATACAATCGATATGTCGACTTATCGATCCAATATTTTAAGCTCTTGAACGGTGCTGAACGCCACGCACTGGGTCTTCCGGATGACAATACCGGAGTGGTGGTCAGTTCGGTCGAGAAGGATGGTTCCTGCGCGGGGAAACTCCAAGAGGGTGATGTGATGCTCTCCATCGATAATCATCCGATCGCCAGTGACGGAAATGTTCGACTGGATGGCGATAACCTGGATCTGGCCGAGGTGGTTGAACGGAAATTCAAGGGAGACAAGGTAAAGATTGGAATCTTGCGGAACCGGCAACCGCTAACCGTGGAAGTCGACTTGGAACCAAACAACTCTTACCTCTTGCAGGCGAACCTCCACGAGGAAAATCCTCGATTCGTATTGTTTGGTGGCCTCGTATTCCAGCCGCTCTCCCGGAATTTCATGGAGGCGTATCAGCCAGACGAACTGCGAGTCCGATACTATTATGGCTTTTATGTCACTGATGAGCTGTATGAGGAGCACCCGGAAGTCGTCGTGCTTTCAAATATCTTAGCCGATCCGGTCAACGCCTATTTATCCGAGTTTCGCTTCCAGATCGTCGACGAAATCAATGGTCAAAAAATCAAACATTTGAGCGATGTTGCTCATGCGTTTGCAACCTCAGCCGATCAATACGTGGTAAAGTTTCTTGGAAGCAGTCGTCCAGCGGTGCTGGAAAAGCGCGCAGTGGAAGCGGCCCAGCAACGTATAAAAAGAAACTATAACGTTTCGATCGAACAAAACCTAGGAAAAGAACGCCTTTAATGAAGTCCCTGCTTTTCTTTCCGCTCGTATTCGCGCTGGCCTGGTCGACGCTCGCGCTGGCAGAGGACACCGTTCCGCCGGCCGTAGCGACTCCTAAAGATAGGCCTGTTCCCGAATTGCAAACGGGATCAGTGGTTCGTGTCAATTCCACTAACCAACAGTACGATTTTTTTCGGCCGTGGAATAAGAAAGCGCCGTTCAATCGTCGCGGCATTGGAGCAGTCATCGACGGCAATGAAGTCGTGGTCGCGGCGGAACTGGTGGCTAACAGCAACTTCATCGAACTAGAAAAACCGGAGAGCGGCGAACGAACTTCCGCTCAGGTAGTTGCGATCGATCACGAAACGAATTTGGCACTGCTGAGGCCGAACGAAGAGCGCTTTCTCCAAACCCTTCGACCGCTAGGGACTGACGCCACTGTCAAAGTGGGCGATCAACTTTCTGTAATCCAATTGGAAGCGAACGGTACACCGGTCTCTACGCAGGCGCTGGTTACGAGCGCTGAAGTCGGTCGCTATGTGCTGGAGGATTGTTCCTATCTTCTCTTCAAAATGAGCTGTCCGCTGCAGTATCGGGAGAACAGCTTTACTTTACCGATCGTTAAGGATCACCGACTGGCCGCGATTCTGCTCCGTTATGATCCACGTTCCCAAACCGTCGAGGCAATTTCCGGTCCGGTAATCCAGCATTTCTTGCGGGAGGCCAAAAATCCAGGGTACCGCGGTTTTCCTCGGATGGGAGTGCAGTTTTCAAGCATGCGTGACCCGGTATTGCGCCGGTATGTGAAGCTGCCGGACGCCGCGGGCGGCGTTTTTATTGATGCCGTCGAGCGAAACAGTCCGGCGGCCAAGGCCGGCATCTTACCCGGCGACATCCTTCTGGCGATCGACGGCAAAGCGATCGATCCGGATGGCAATTACATTCATCCGATTTTTGGTAAGCTTTCCATTATTCACCTGACAACGACCGAACTCTATTCCGGGCAAACGACGAACGTGACCGTCTTTCGCAACGGTGAACAAAAAGATGTTCCGGTGGCGCTGTTCCGACAGCCGGCCGAAAGTTATGTCGTCGATCCATATGTAATCGATCGCGCTCCTCGCTATCTGGTATTGGGAGGATTGGTATTTCAGGAACTTTCTCGGCAATATCTCCGGGAATGGGGCACCAATTGGGCCAAGGAAGCTCCGCAACGGTTTGTGTACTACGATCGTTTCCAATCTGAGCTTTTTCCTGAGCCGCGGAAGATTGTTTTCTTGAGCCAAGTGATACCCACTCCGGACACGGTCGGGTACGAACAGCTTAACTACTTGATCGTCAATCGGGTCAACGGCCGAGAGATTCGGAACCTGGACGATCTCGCCCAAGCCGTGCGATCGCCGCAAGATGGGTTCCAAAAAATCGAGTTCAATGAAGATCCGCGCGTGATTTATTTGGACGCTGGACAGGCTGAGAGTACCGCCAAACAGTTGCAGGCATTGTATGCCTTGCCGGCGTTGCAACGACTATGAAGTGGGGTGCGATCTTCGATTGGGATGGAGTAATTATCGATTCGTCCACCCATCACGAGGAAAGCTGGGAACGTTTGGCGGCTGAAACCGGCCATCTGCTTCCAGCCGGACACTTTAAGCGCGGATTCGGAATGAAGAACGAAAGGATCATTCCAGGCCTCCTCGGTTGGAGCTCGGATCCCGACGAAATTCACCGCCTCTCGCTCCGCAAAGAAGAGCTTTATCGAGAAATCGTTCGAGAATGGGGCATTGCCCCTCTGCCGGGAGTTGTGACTTGGCTGGATCGTCTGCACGACCGGGGAATTCCGTGTGCCATTGGTTCGTCCACGCATCGGTTAAACATAGATACGGGATTATCGATTCTCGGATTCGGGGAACGGTTCGCTGCCGTCGTCACGGCAGAGGATGTGCGGAATGGTAAACCAGATCCGGAAGTGTTTCTCACCGCAGCAGCTCGTATCGGAGTACCACCAGAACAATGCGTGGTCTTCGAGGATGCGCTGGTTGGAATCGAGGCCGCTCATCGTGGTGGCATGCAGGTGGTGGCAGTGGCGACCACTAATCCTATCGACCGGCTCGAAACAGCCGACGTTGCTGTTCATCGTCTCGATGAATTGACCGTAGACCAGCTTGCCTCTCGATTGGCATCTAACCCGGAAAAATCGCGCAAAAGCCGAAGCGACAACCTCATTGCGGGCTAAGTCGCGGGCCGATCACCCTGCTACCAGCTAAGCGGCATCGACGACGTCATCGGGAAAAACCTTGATCAGTGCGAATCGCAAGGCCTCGCTCGTGACCGGCTTATTTAAGACCAGATCGACTCCATCAGGGATCGAACCCGAGCTCTTCATTAACTCTCCGAACCCGGTCAGCATGATGATCGGCCTTGAATTTCCAGACTTGCGGACGGCCTCGACGAGCGCTGCACCAGTCATACCCGGCATTCCCTGATCGGTCACAAGCAGGTCGTAGCTCCAGTGGCGAAGATTTTGCAATGCCTCCGCTCCGCTTGAGGCTGCGGTTACCTCATGATGATCGACCGCGAGAAACAAGGTGACGAGGTCGCGCGAACTCTTCTCGTCGTCCACAATGAGAACTTTGAGAACTCTGCCAACTTTCTTTCCCGACGCCGGAGTGATTCCCGGAAATACGGAATCTAACGCAGCTTGATTTACTTGGGCCGAATTCGGTGCCTCGAATTGCTCGGCTTGCTGACAGAATTCTCGCAATCGATCCGCAACTCGATTAGCATCCTTCGCCGCCGTCAGGACGAGTTTGAGATAGTGACGAGCGCTTTCTCTGTCCTCAATTAGCTGCTCTTTTTCCAGCATCAGTTCGATGTAGCCTAAGATCGGTATGAGCGCATTGTTGAACTCGTGCGCCACGCCGCACGCCTTTTTCCTGAACGTTTCCAATCGCGAGTCCCCCACCAGTTGCTGCTGCTCATCGCGGCCTTCGCCCATTTGCTGCCAAGAGGTCTCCTTGGCTGATCGCAGTTCCGGATCCACTTGCTGCTCAGCCGGTGCTGGCGATTCCGGTCGCGCCGCTCGTCGGGTAAGATTAGCGACCTGATTTTCTAGAAGCGCAACCTTGCTTCGAAGCGTCTGCTTTTCGCAAAGTAGCTCATGCCGTTCAAATACCTGCTCGAAGAGGCTAATCAGGTCGAATCGAGTCCACGGCTTGATCAGTAGCCGGCAAATCTCTCCTTCTCGCAACGCGCGATCGACTTCGGGAAGACCAAAGTTCCCGGTAACTAGAACCCGGGATGCCAGAGGCTGAATTGCTCCACATTCTCGCAAAAAGTCGATGCCGGAAAGTTCCGGCATGCTCTGGTCCGCAACCACAATTGCAAACGATGCTTGACCGAGATGGCGTCGCGCTTCCGCGATACTCGCTGCCGCGGCTACTAGGTAACCGGCGCGAGCGATTTGATCCGCGAGAATTCGGAGAACAATCGCGTCATCATCCACAACTAAGACTAGCCGGTCGACGGACATAACTCGTGAACCTAGTGGAAATTAACAAATTTCAGGAAAGTGACAGCCCTTTTAGCAAAGCAACCTGATCCTAGAGCCTTAGGAAGCAGTTGGACCGTCACATTACTTTGCCAAGATTCATCCGTTCACTTTGTGTTCGTTTGCACCCACGCGCTTGATCTCGGTCGCCAAATCAGGCACGGGCAAGAATCCTATTCTCAGCTTCAGTTCCTCATCCGTCTCACTCCAAATCAGATCTCCCTCTGGAAGACTTAATTGTTCGAAGATCTCCGCCGATCGGTGTCCATGGTCAAAATCCATTTTGTGCTCCGAACTGTAAACGATCCAAATTTTCCCAGACTCGGTTTCTTCGCCGAAGCGAATATGTCCGGTTCTCGCACCGAAGGAAAGACAGTCTGCCGCCACCAGCATGACGAAAGCTTGGCGCAAATGGTTTTGGTCCACCTCGATCACTGCGTCACTAGAATCACCTCTCAGGTGAAGGCTAACGCTTCGCGGCACGATGACTTGCAACTGGTGTATCAGGTCGTGAAGGAAATCGGAAACTCGGACCAACTCAGGACCTTGGCTTTCTTCGTCCGTTAGGGAACCGACCGCCATGAGCATCTGGCGAGCTGATTCGGCGCTCTCCCGAATCAGTTTAAAACTCTCGGCCACGTCTTCTGACGGCTGTTCATTTCGCAAATGATGCGTACTCAGAGTCAAAATACCGGAGATACTGTTTCCCAGGTCGTGGAGAGTCCGGAGAAGAAGAAAATGCCAAAGCTCTGTTTTAAAAGAAGGCTCAAATCTCGACATTAGAAGGAGTTTCTCAGAAAAACGCTCACGCGTCACTCCCCACAGAAAAGTTCGGCCAGTTTTCGAGCCACTTCCCGAATTACCGCATCGCTAGGGTACTCGGGGTCATCAACTAAATTCGATCGATCTTTAGCGCGTGGAAGGGGGACTGCTTTCGTTGCAGCCAAACTAGCGTCGCAGCGACTTATCTTTCGCAGAGTAGGCCAGTCGGCGACTGCTGCACCTGCTCTATCACGCCATCCGTCATGGGTGCAATCATTCACTAAAACGGTTTATCGGCATTTCCTTCCGCCGATTTAGCAAAAACGCGAAAAAGGGCTATAAAAACTGGAAAAGCATTGCTACTGGCATTCCCAGGTCCTATTTTTGCTTTCGGAGCAACCAACTTTGGAGCTTCCTGAGGGCTTGCAGCTTATTTTCGTTGGAAAATGGCGATCGAAAAAGTAGTTATCCTTGACGACGAGCCTATCGTCCGTCGCTCGCTGGAGCTGCAGCTAACGCGAAAAAAACTGATCGTTACCGTCTGTACGACCATCGCGGAAGTCGAACAAGCGCTGGCAAAAGAGTCGTTCGACCTGATGTTTGTGGACGTCCGTCTACCGGACGGGGACGGGACCGATTTGCTCGCTCGGGTGGGCAATCGGGCGGATAAGCCCATGATCGTGATGATGACTGGATACGGTACCGTCGAGTCCGCAGTTTCCTGTATCCGGAACGGAGCGTTCGACTACATTATCAAGCCGTTTTCCAGCGGACAAATTGACGTTATTCTGGATAAAGCGGAGAATTTCGCGCAAGCCGTTAAGGTCAGCCAGGTTCTAGCGACGCAAACCTCCGATCAAACGCCCCTGATCGGCGATAGTGAACCGATTCACCAGCTTCGCCAAATGATCCAAAAGGTCGCGCCTACTGAAGCCACTGTGCTAATCAGCGGGGAAAATGGTACCGGAAAAGAGATGGTGGCTACCGAAATCTTTCGCACGAGCGGACGTTCGAGCTCCCCATTTATCAAGGTGAACTGCGCGGCTATTTCCGAGACTTTGATTGAGAGCGAGTTTTTCGGGCACGAGAAAGGCGCCTTCACCGGTGCCACGGAAAAACGGGAAGGCCGGTTTGAGTTAGCTAACCGAGGTACCATCCTGCTCGATGAGATCAGCGAAGTCTCCTTGAAGTTACAGGCGAAGTTGCTACGCGTCTTGCAAGAAAGAGAGTTTGAACGGGTCGGCGGTAGTCGTCCGATTCCCGTAAATGTCCGAGTGCTGGCCACGACCAATCGGCACCTGGAGAAGTTAGTCAAACAGAACGAATTCAGGCAGGATTTGTTCTATCGGCTGAATGTTTTCCCCATTGTTGTCCCCCCCTTGCGATCACGCAAAGACGACATTCGCGCACTAGCGCAAGCTTTCCTGAAGCGGATCACTCAACGCACTGGAATCGCCTCTCCTACGTTGACACCGGAGGCTTTGGCGATCCTTGAGCGGTACGATTGGCCAGGAAACGTGCGCGAACTGCAGAACGTGATCGAACGAGCCGTTATCCTGAGCGAACCGAATGAACCGATTTCCCAGGCGATACTCAGTCCGATGTTCCCTCAGACGGGGGGAAAACAGGCGCGCAGCGAAATCGAGCCGGTGCCCCCCACCCCCACTTTTCCGAGTGAAGTTGTTCCCCTCGAGACCGTAGAAAAAGAGTACATTCTTTACGCACTTAAGAAAGCGAACGGCAACCGGACACATACCGCACAGATGCTCGGTATCAGTATCCGGACGCTTCGCAACAAGCTGCACGAGATTTCGGAGGGGAACGGCGAACCTGAAGACTGATTTCACACAAAGACGCGGAAGACCTGAACTCAGGCAAAGGCGCAAAGAAGGCTTCTACAGCTGCGGAAGCGTGATCCCGGACTGGCCCATATACTTTCCCGTACGATCTGCGTACGACGTCTCACATATTTCTAAGCCGCCCAGAAAGATTACCTGGGCGAGCCCCTCTTGAGCGTAAATGCGCGCCGGCAAAGGCGTGGTGTTAGAGATCTCCAGCGTCACATGGCCTTCCCATTCCGGCTCTAGCGGCGTAACATTCACGATGATACCGCAACGCGCATAGGTTGATTTGCCTAGACAGACGGTCAGCACATCACGCGGAATACGGAAATATTCTACACTGCGACCCAGAGCAAAAGAATTGGGCGGTATGACGCAGGTATCGGCGGCGAAGTCGACAAAAGACCTCTCATCAAAAGCCTTCGGGTCGACGACTGTATTAAATACGTTGGTAAAGACCTTGAATTCATTTGAGACGCGCAGGTCGTAGCCATAGCTGGAGAGTCCATAACTGATGACCGACGCACCTTTTTCCGTCTTGCGTACCTGCGCATCGGAGAACGGGTCGATCATTCCATACTCTCGCACCATTCTCCGTATCCACTGATCAGAATGAATACCCATATTGTAGCAGTTGATGTTGGCTCTATTGGCACGATTCGCAAACCGTCCCGGTGTTATTTTGTCAACCGAAAAAATCGCTCGATAGGGCCTGTCGCGCCGCGGCCGCAGACCTGAGGTAGGCGATCCGTCCCGGACCGCCCTACCTATTTTGGTCCTTGACCAGCAGTGGACGTCTGCTTTGAGTCGATCGTCATGAATCGTTTTGTTGATCAAGTCGCGGTTATCACCGGTGCCGGCCGCGGAATCGGGCAAGCAATCGCTCAGCGGCTCGCCGCTGAAGGCGCCAGAATTGCCGTCGTTAGCCGCACGATAGAAAATGCTCAGAAAACCGCCGATCAGCTGAATCAGCAAAAACCAGAAACCGCTTTGGCTTACGCTGTTGATGTGGCCAACGGCGACGCCGTCTCTGACATTTGCGGCCAAATTTTGAAGACGTTCGGCAAGGTGCACGTTCTGGTCAACAACGCCGGAATTACGCGGGATCGACTGAGCATGCGAATGGCTGAGAAAGATTGGGATCAGGTTTTGGACACGAATTTGAAAGGTGCGTTTCACTTCATCCAGAACCTGCAACGACCCATGATGAAGCAATCGTATGGCCGCATCGTCAATATCAGCTCGGTCAGCGGATTGATTGGACAAGCTGGTCAGGTGAACTATTCGGCCAGCAAAGCCGGCCTAATCGGACTCACCAAAGCACTCGCCCGAGAAATTTCCGGACGTAAGGTCACTGTCAATGCGATCGCTCCTGGATTCATCTCGACAGACATGACAGCACAGCTCCCCGAAAACATTCGAGAAGAGTTGAGAAAACTCATCCCGCTGGGGACATTTGGCGAGAGTGCGGATGTCGCCGCCGCAGTTGCATTCATCGCAAGCCCGGAAGCCAAATACATCACCGGCCAAGTCCTAACCGTCGATGGCGGTATGGTGATGTAGCAGAGAGTTAGCGGTTAACGGTTAGTAATCGGGGGACCGCAATCAGCGGTTCGCTATTCATGAGTCGCGCACGAATAGGACTCATAAGTCGCATGGGACCCATGGGTCCTATGCGTGTCGTAAACTAGTTCGTATCAGCGGCCGATTTCGCTGCCGGGGTTAGTGTGATATCCCCGGAAGCATTGTAGTTGGCCATGCGGATCTTCCAAGCATCTCCCTCACGAACATAAATCGCTGACCAGAATCCCCTGGCCAGCACGGGACCGTTCTGGCCCTGAAGAGTACTCCACCACCGGTCGATCGCCCAAGCCTGGTTACCGACCCCTGTTACCTGATCATTCTGGCGAATAGAGTTAGTAGGATGCCATCGCTGGAACATGTATGCATACCATTTCTCTATGTTCTCCCGACCCGAAAACCATCCGTCCGGCGTCACGACTACACCGTCCTCAGTGTAGAACCCTGCCATGGCGGCAGCATCGAGTGTGTTCAGCGTTTCGACGTATTTCGTGCGCAGCGCCGTAAATTCGGCCAACGCATTGACATCTCCAAGAAGATCGCGCTGCTCGGCGATTGGTGGACCGGCTGTATCCTTTTGGTCGGCAAAGACTGGCAGGCCAAAGCCGATTGCTGAGCCTACCACGGCAATTATTGATAAACGAATGCTCATCGTCTTCTCCAGTTATTTTAGAACGGTTCGTCCTAGAACAACCCCGCCACGGAATTGCTTACGCCACCGGTAACGAACAGGTCGCCGGGAGGACGCAAGAGTCAAACGCCTTTGGTGAAGGTCGCTGGGCAACAGACCAAGCTACGACTCGTCCGGTTTGAGGTCAATGAGGGCTATGGGACGAGGTTGGGCCTGAGAGCCGAGCCTCAATTCGCTTCCAGGATCCAAATTTCGAATACTCTCGACCTGGGCTCGACCCGAAGGTCTAGATTCTCGCTCAGTACAACATTGCGTCCTGCGGCGGATCAGTCGGCTCGATCTCGGCGGCTTTGAATGTCACTTTGGCCTTTCCGCCACCGCTCTCCTGGAACTCAGCGGTACCGATGACCTTTACCCAGGACATATCGGCGACCGAAACCGTCTTTTGCGCCTGCACCGGAACGGCGATAGGACGAGCGTCGGCCGCACAGCAAACGATTAGCATGCGCACTATTTTAAACTCGTTTGGCTTGGATCCGGGGAGATATTGCCCGACAACCTCGATCGTTTTTCCGGTGAATTCCTTTCTCAGGCTCTCCTCATTTTCGCCATACAGGAGATCGGTTACTTCGAGCGCAACATTACCATCTGCCGCTCGCGGCAGATATTGCTCGCTGCCATCGTCCGCATTGCCACCGGTTTGCGGCGGCTCACTTGCTTTCGCGAGAGCCTTAGGGGGCGCCCCAGAGCTAGTGCCCTGCGGCAGCGGCGGTTCCGGTGCCGATGCGCGCTCATCTTGATCCGCACCCAACGCACCCGGCGGAATAACCTGCTGCGGATTCGGCGATGCGCTGATTTTGCGGCCGGGCAACCTACTGATGTCTTGAACGAAGCCACGATTCAAAACCGCCTGCTTGTCATACCCATCCTTCGAAAGGTAAGTACCAGCAGCTAATGGTATAACGATGACGCCAAACGCGGTGGCCGCTCGCCATGGATTCTGCCGATTGGTGTGCACGCACTCGCCATCAACGCAGCAGTCCATCGACTTTTTCGCCATGAGATAAATCGTTCCTGCAACGCAAAAAGTGATTCCCCCGACCAATACCCAAGGCCTAAATTGTGGATGCAAATACTGATCGATTCTCCCGTTCAAGCAGAAGCTGATCAAAACTCCACCCAGCCCAAGCAGGGTTATTCCATTTAAAAATTTAGCCGCCCAGACGCGCATAGAGATGAGGCAAAACGAATGCCGAAATTATTCCGACCACAACAAAAAGTCCAATTCCTAGAAGCACGACAAACCGTTTTCTAAATAAGACGCTGTAAAGGAAGAAGAGTTTTAAATCAAACATCGGCCCAAAAACGAGAAACGCCATGCGCGCCGCAACGGGGAAGCTGACGAATGTAGCAGCAATGAAAGCGTCTGAAGTGCTGCAAAGGGTCAGAATTGCCGAGAAACCCATCATCGAAGCGGTCGACAAAACCGGATTACCCGCGAGCGGCAAAATCACTTTTTGATCGACTGCGGTATTAAAGACTGCTGCCACCGCCGCCCCGATCATGAAATAGATCGCAGTATCGATGAAATCTTCGCTGGCGAGCTGGATGGCGGCAATCAGGCGCTGAATGAAAGTGGCGCTGGTGCTATCGGGACCAGCTTCTGGCAGCATTGCGATACTGAGTACCGACCGCTTTCGCAATGCGGCTCGACCGCTTCCGGTCCGCAGAACTCTTGCCGGATTCATCTTGATCACCGACAAACCTACCAGGACCGCGACGAAATAACCGGACAATAACCGGATCGCGGTATTCCACTCCGGCGCCTGCCCCCGAAAGGCAGCGTAAGTGCTGATAATCACCAGCGGATTCACAATTGGAGACGCCAGCATGTAGGTGACCCCACACGAGAACGGCAATCCCTTATCCAAAAGCCGACGAACCACTGGAACGATACCGCATTCACAGACCGGAAAGATCAGTCCGAGCAGTCCGCTCATCAGATTAGCGAGCAGATGGTTCTTCGGCAAAAAACGGGTGATCACGCGCGAAGGTACGAAGGCAGCGATAACGCCGGAGACAACCGCTCCGACCAGGACAAACGGCAGTCCCTCGAAAGCTAACGCGAGATAGGAGAACCAAAAATTTTGCCAGCTGAAACTAAACCAGCTCATTTACCCAGAATGGTGTTGTTACCGGATTGATCGTCGCGATCATCGAAGTCTCAGCCATTGTCCGACCCAAGCATGGCACGATTCACGAATCAAATCGCCAACGATTCGCTATTGGGGCCGCCGGCCACTCCATCCGCGAAGGAAGTTTTCTGCCAGTTCCGGCAATCGACTGCTGTAGCCACCTTCAAGGATTGCCATCGCCGGAACACCAGTCTGACCAAGCCAATGTCCGAAGTGATAAAAGTCGTCCGTTTCCAGCAAAAGATTCATTAGCGGATCTTCTCGATAGGCATCGAATCCGGCCGATACCAATATGAGATCCGGACGAAACTCTAGAAGTCGGTCGAGGGCTTCCCGCACTTTAGCCGCATGCATCTCCCTTTGTGTGAGCGGGGCAATCGGCCAGTTGTATATGTTCTCGAATGAACTGGTACCAGTTCCAGGGTAGCCAGGATACTGGTGAACTGACGCAAAGCGGATTTGTTGGTGGCCGTGGACGATCGCCTCGGTCCCATTTCCATGGTGAGCGTCAAAATCCCAAATTGCCACCCGATCACATCCGACGGCTAATGAGTGCAGAGCGGCAATCGCAATGGAGTTAAGATAGCAGAAACCCATCGCTTGATCAGCAGTGGCATGGTGACCTGGCGGCCGAAGCAGTGAAAATGGCTTTTCTCCCTTCAAGGCGCATTCGGCAGCGAGCAAAGCGCCGCCAACCGAGCGGCGCGCGTGTTCTTCAATGCCCTTGTAATAAGGAGTATCAACGTCAAAATCGTTGGGTTCGCTAAGCCGCTGGAGATGGCGCGTCGAGTGTGCTCGTAGTAGATCTTTATCTTCAGCTAGATAGGGTGCTTTCCACGCAGCTTCCGGAAATACCTCGCGAAAGCGAGACTCTGTCATGGTAAGTCGTTCCGGACGTTCAGGATGCCCCGGCTGACCGTACTCCGTCGCCGCTCGGTCAAAGATAACTGTGATCACACCTGGTTCAGAAGCGCCGCTATTGCTCCGTGATTGGCGGTCCGGAAGTAAAGGCGTTCACGAGATCGTTTATCGCCCGGTCAATAAGCTGAGTAACGCGTTCCAAGTCCTCAGCTTCGGGTCTTCCTTCGTCCTCGAGCTTCTGCTTCGCGGTTTCTGCAGCGAACGATGCCGCGAGCAGATTACCGCTCACGTTATGGTGTACGACCTGACGGGACCGTTCCTTTGCGTCGTTCTGACCGAATAAGTATCCCCGCGCATACTCTTCAGTGCCGCGGGTCCCGGAAGCGGAATCCAGGATAACAAGAATAAATCCGTCTTCGCGTCGCACCGACCGCCCCAGAATTTGACGCTCGTCGCCAGGGACCCGGATTACACAGTCGGAGAAAGGGCCGGCCGGTAAAGAGCTTTCGTTTGCGCCTGACGCCTCCACAACCGGCGCATCCGTTACGATGATGTTGCGCAACTCAACGCCTCTCATCTCCCCCTCCTTAAGACCCAATCGGTCTTCAAATGAGCGGTTCCAATGTATGAATACGTCTTTGGAAATATGCCCGATCGCTGTCGCAATTTGAAATCTATCAAGCTCGAAACAAAGTTGCATCAGGCTCGGCGAGATAGGCATAATCAGTCAAATAAGATGGTTCGATCCACTAACGCCCGACTTTTTTATACGCTTGCGATTGTTTTTCGCCAAGTATTCGATTCGATTTTGTGAATGCGTCGTGTTCGGCGGTTGGAATACTTAGGCTTTCGGCCAATCCATCGTTTCTCCGGGTCGCGAACGCAATCCATAAATAGCTTCGATCGCCTAACCCAGAAACGAATCAGAATCACCATGATGCCCGGACCTCGCCTCTCGGAAGTCAAAATCCTTCTGGTTGAGGGTCATCCAGCCTTACGAGAAGCAGTCCGTGAATATTTATCAATCCAAGGCGCCGAGGTAAAGGCCTTCAAGGACACCCGCGATGCCCGCGCCGTAGTCACTACTTTTTCTCCGCACTTACTCCTCTGCGAAATCAAAATTCCTGTCGAAGAGGCTTTTGAGTTAATGGAAGAAATCCACCGGATCGCCAATGAACCCGATCCCCGGATGATAGCCGTTGGTTTATCCTTATTGAGCGGCAGCACCATTGAGCGCCGAGCGCTCTCCGCCGGTTTCCATGCGGTATTGGAGAAGCCTTTCGGGCCGGCGGATCTCCTTCAGTTACTCTGTCGCCTGCTGTCGCGCTAAGTCCCAATCTTATCGGCACACTCGAAATAGAGAACTTGCGTAGGTCGCCTCGACGGTCTTCATTCCCGCTCCGGACCAGGGTCCAATAGGGATCAATAAAAGAGCCATTGCAGCCTCATTTTGTATTTTCATGCGTTCCGCAGCTCAGCTTTCCGAAAATCGAATTCCCCAGCTCATCCCACTTCGCGACTTTTTCCGCAATCCGGAAAAGACGGCTTATCAGATTTCTCCGAGCGGCGGATCCATTGCTTTTCTGAGCCCATACGAGAATCGATTGAACATTTGGGTGCAATCGGCCAGAGGCGGCGAAGCACGTCGAATCACGTCAGTCACGGAACGGGATATTACCGCCTACTTCTGGAAGAGCGATCAGCATATCCTCTTCTTCCAGGACAGCGGTGGCGACGAAAATTTTCATGTCTTTTCCGCGGATCCCGACGGCGACAACGTTCGCGATCTCACTCCACTCCCCGGAGTGCAAGTCCGGTTAGTGGACGATCTCCACGATCATCCAAACGAAATAATTGTCGCTTTGAACCAACGAAAGAAGGAGATTTTCGACGCTTACCGGCTGAATGTGAAAACCGGTGAGCTCGCGTGCATCGCCGAAAATCCAGGCACAATTGATCACTGGGTGACCGACCATGAAGGGGAGATCCGGGCCGCCACGACAACCGATGGAGTAAATGCCAGCTTACTTTATCGGGATTCGGCGGAACAGGCCTGGAGAACAATTCTTACTACTACTTTCCGGGAGTCTTTTAATCCGCAATTTTTCACGTTCGATAACCGCCGGCTTTACGGCGTCTCGAACCTGGGCCGAGATAAGCTGGCTGCAATCGAGTTGGATTTGGATACAGGTCGAGAGGTTCAAGTGCTCGCCGAAAATTCGCAGGTGGATATTTCGGCGCTGAACTACTCGAGAAAACGCAGGGTATTAACGTTGGCCACCTTTACCGATTGGAAGACCGAACGAATTTTTTTCGATCAGCCTACGCAAGCACTCTACCAGGAACTCGAAGGACGATTGCCCGGCTACGAGGTGGTTGTCATTTCGGCCGACGACGACGAAACCGTCTTCGTAGTTCGCACGTTCAGCGATCGTTCGCTCGGAGCTTTTTATCTCTATGATTCTCATTCGGGAGCGCTGACGAAGCTCGCCGATCGGGCCCCTTGGCTCCCGGAGGACCAACTCGCTGAAATGAAGCCGATCGAGTACCAAGCTCGCGACGAGCTCACTATTCATGGATATTTAACGCTTCCGGTCGGACGTGGACCCAAAAATTTACCAGTTGTCATTAATCCCCACGGAGGACCTTGGCATCGAGATAGCTGGACATTCAGTCCTGAGGTCCAATTTCTGGTCAACCGTGGGTTTGCCGTAATGCAGATGAACTTCCGCGGTTCAACCGGCTATGGACGCAAGTTTTGGGAAGCCGGGTTTAAGGAATGGGGAGGCAAGATGCAGGACGACATCACCGATGGCGTTCATTGGTTGATTCAACAGGGCCTTGCCGACCCAGAGCGAGTGGCAATTTATGGCGCCAGCTACGGCGGGTATGCGGTCTTGGAAGGTCTGGTCAAAACTCCGGATCTCTATGCCGCCGGTGTAGACTACGTGGGAGTCTCCAATCTCTTCACGTTTCTCAAAACGATACCCCCCTATTGGGCTCCCTACCTGGAGATGATGTACGAAATGGTGGGCCATCCAGAGACGGACCAAGATTGGTTTCAAGAGCATTCTCCTGCGTTGAACGCCGAAAAAATTCGGAGACCGCTCTTAGTTGCACAGGGAGCAAAAGACCCTCGGGTAAACATCAACGAATCGAACCAAATCGTTGAAGCTCTAAGAAGGCGAGGAGTTGAGGTGGTATATATCGTAAAGGAAAACGAAGGCCATGGCTTTCAGAACGAAG
The DNA here is from genome assembly GCA_035601575.1 of Chthoniobacterales bacterium. Taxonomy (GTDB): domain Bacteria; phylum Verrucomicrobiota; class Verrucomicrobiia; order Chthoniobacterales; family JAFAMB01; genus DASTDH01. Next base: position 16,702 of record DATNNZ010000025.1, on the reverse strand, counting down.
AAAACCGGTTCGAATTCTACGAAATAATGGAGAAGTTTTTGCAGACTCACCTCCGGCCAACCTTGCCTGGATCTCTTCACTAAAAACCGGCCTTAAATTAGTTAATTAATAAATGAAATGCTTGTTTGTCGTTTTCACTTCTCTCTTAGCTTCACTGGCGGGCGCTCAGGCCGACGATGCGATCCCGCCGCGGATCCCGCTGCGGGATTTCTTTCGCAACCCGCAGGCGGCTGGATTTTCAATTTCGCCTGACGGCAAATACCTTGCTTTGCTGGAGCCTTGGAACAACCGGCTCAATGTATGGGTGGAACCCGTCGAAGGCGGTGAAGCCAAACGCCTGACCGCGATTACCGATCGGGATATTTCCGGAGTGAGCTGGAAAGGGAATGATGTTGTGATATTCGCCAAGGACAACGCGGGCGACGAAAACTATCATCTCTATTCGGTCGGTCGGGACGGAAAGAATGAACGCGACTTGACGCCTTTTGCCGGAGTACGGGTCACGCTGGTTGACGATTTGGAAGATAATCCAACGGACGTGATCATTCAGACCAATCAGCGAGATAAGCAAGTCTTCGACGCGTACCGGCTTAATGTGATTACCGGCAAAATAACCCTGACCGCCCAAAATCCGGGTAACATTCAGCAATGGATTACGGACTGGAACGGAAAGATCCGTGCCGCAACCACCACTGACGGAGTGAACACGAGCTTGCTCTATCGCAAAACTGAGCAGTCGCCATGGAAGGCAATATTGACCACAAATTTCAAAGAGAGCTTCGACCCGGAATTTTTTTCGTTCGATAACCAGCATCTGTTTGGCATCTCCAACATCGGTAGAGATAAAGCGGCAGCGGTCGAATTTGATCCCGAGACCGCAAAAGAGGTTCGCGTAGTTTATGAAAATCCTGATGCCGACGTGGGCCGGCTCGCCTACTCCCGCAAGCGGAAAGTCCTCACCCTGGCGACCTACAAGACTTGGAAACAACAAATCGTGTTTTTCGATCACGCCACCGAAGACGCTTACAAATATCTGGAACAACAGTTGCCCGGCTTCGATGTCGCACGAGTGGGCAGCGATAAGGAAGAAAATAAGTTTGTCGTGGTTTTAACCGGTGATCGAACACTCGGCTCTTACTATCTCTACGACATAAATTCCAAAGATATCCGCAAACTGGCCGATCTGGGTCCATGGTTAAAGGCGGATCAGTTGGCGGAGATGAAACCGATAGAATACCAATCGCGCGATGGTCTCACCATTCATGGCTATCTAACGTTGCCGAAAGGACGCGATCCAAAAAATCTGCCGGTTGTGGTCAATCCACACGGCGGACCGTGGGCGCGCGACGACTGGGAATTTAATCCCGAGGTCCAGTTCCTCGCGAATCGGGGCTATGCCGTTTTGCAAATGAATTTCCGTGGATCGACTGGCTACGGAAGAAAATTTTTTGAAGCCAGCTTTAAACAATGGGGCGGTACGATGCAGGATGACATCACCGATGGAGTGAACTGGATCATTCAACAAGGAATCGCTGATCCAAAGCGCGTGGGCATCTATGGAGGCAGCTATGGTGGCTACGCTGTGCTCGAGGGTCTCGTGAAAACGCCAGACCTGTATGCGGCCGGTGTTGATTACGTTGGCGTCTCCAATCTCGTCACGTTCATGAACACGATTCCGCCGTACTGGAAACCCCAACTGGAGATGATGCACGAGATGGTAGGCGATCCGGTGAAAGACAAAGATTGGTTCCAGGAGCATTCGCCCGCTTTAAACGCGGACAAAATCAAAACTCCTCTGTTTGTTGCTCAAGGCGAAAAAGATCCGCGAGTAAATATCAATGAGTCCAACCAAATAGCTGACGCATTAAAAAAGCGCGGCGTGACGGTCGAGTACATGGTTAAGCCAAACGAAGGGCACGGATTCCATAACGAAGAAAATAGATTCGATTTTTACGCCGCGATGGAAAAGTTTTTGGAGGAACACCTCAATCCGGCCGCGCCCAAGCCTTCACCACAACAAGCAGCACGGTAGGCAGAGAATAGGGAAATGCGGAACGCGGAATGCGGAGTGCGGAATAGGGGCGCGGAATTCGGAGCCGATGGTTGGCAGTCAATGAAGCGGTGATTAGGGAGCAAGGTTTAACCATCGATAACACTTTAGGTTCAGGACATAGGTAACACTCGAGGGCAAATGCCCTGGAAGAAGAGTGAACCGATGGAACAGGCAATAGAGTTCGCGCTCAAGGCGCTCAAGAATGGAACCTATCGGGCGCTGTACCAGCAATACGGTACTCGGTCATATCGATCCTCTGAGCGCCAGTTTTGAACGAATTGACTGCTGCGCCTACGATGCAAAAAGCCATTTTAAAAGTGCGGCTTAAGCAGCCGATTTACTTTGAACTCTGCCCTGAAGTGTTACCGATGTCCTGACCACACCCCCCTCACCAATCACCTCTCACTGCATGCCGCTTACTGCCTGTCTCGCTTTGGACTAAAGATGCAGATTCCGGTGACTAGAACCGCAACGCCAGCCAGCGCAACTGGCAGGGTAAACCGCTGTGCGAACATCCCGACCAGTGGTGGACCAATCAGAAAGCCAAGGTAGCCAGTCGCAAAGACCGAAGATGTGGCGCGCTCGATCGCTCCTGGTATTCGCAAAGCCGCGAGCGAAAACAGTACCGGGACGATATTCGACATACCAAGACCGGCAACTCCGAAACCGACAATCGATAGGACTGGAGTGCTCGCCAACGCCGCAACGAAAAGTCCGCTTGCTCCCATGAGGGCACCGGCGGTCACCGTCCATTCTCTCCCGATCCACAGCACAACCCTGTCTCCGACGAATCTGCCGCCAGCCATGCAGATCGAAAAAGCGTTAAACCCGAGTCCTGACAAGGCGTACGGTGTACCCAAGTCATCGCGTAGATGTACTCCTGCCCAATCGGCCACGGAACCCTCGGACAACATTGCGATCAAGCAGAGCAAAGCGAAGATCACAATCTCCCGACTTGGCAGGGCAAAGACTGGACCGTGTTCCGACGCGGTTCGCAGAAGGCTCGGCGCCAGTCGAACCATCCATCCGATGATTACCAGACAGAGGAATACCAAGTGCCAGGTCGCTAGCTGCTGATTAAGCAAAAAGAGGCTGCCCAGAAGCGAACCGCACCAGCCGCCTAAGCTCCAGATAGCGTGGAATGAAGACATGACCGGCCGGCCGGCCAGCGCTTCAAAATGCGCAGCTTGATTATTCATACAGACGTCCATCAAGCCGTTGCACCCGCCCAGGAACGCTAGCGATGCGGTAAGGAGAAGAAAATTTGGCGCCCAAACCGGGAACACCAGTGATAACGCAAAGCCTAAGGTCGCCACGGTCAGAACTCGGCGGCTTCCAAACCGGCCCATTAGCCAACCGCTAAGCCACATCGTCCCCAACGAGCCCAGGCCGGTTCCAAGTAACGCCAGACCCAGCTGTTGTTCGTTCAAACCCAGCTGCCCTTTGACCGAGGGGATATGAATGAACCAGCTGGCTAGTCCAAATCCGTTCAGAAAGAAAACGGCCGAAATGGCCACTCGATTTCGAACCTGGTCATGCCGCGTCCTGGGTAGTTCCCGAACGTGGTCTATTCCCGTGCTATTTCCCGGCTCCAATGTCCTCCTAACTTCCGTGGTCCATTTCCATTCAATACCAGATATTTGCGAAACGAGGCGCCAAGCCCCCAACGATGGATTCGCTCCCCATTTCGCTTGGCGTCACTCAACGAATACTCCGTAGCGGCGAAGAACATCGAGCTCGCTCGCACCAACTCCACCCTCAACAATCGCGTGAGTGAGGATTCCGATTGATCCCACCACAAATGGGGCGGCTTTGTTGAATTTGCTTGCGGTCAGGATTCCAACAACTTCGCCGGCGCAACGGACAAATGCCTGTTTCATCTCCAGCTCTTCGACCGAAAAAGTAGATATACCGACGTCGGCATGGAGCGCGCAAACTCCGAGGAAGCAAAGATCGGCGCGAAAATCCTCAAGCTCTTTCACCGCACGCAATCCGACTGTCATCGATTCGCGGCGGTGCAATCGGCCGCCTAATACTACAATCTCCACTTCCGGCAAATCAGTGAGGGCAACCGCAATCGGAAGACAAGGAGTCACTGCGGTAAACTCGATATCCCGGGGCAGAGCTTTGACGATTTCCAAATTGCTGCTGCCGGAATCGAAAAGAACGACACTTCCGGCGCGAACGAGTGATGCTCCCCGTTGTGCGAGCGCTTTCTTGGCCTCGGTTTCTTCGGCGCTCCGTTGTTGGATAAACCCTGGAACAGGAGCGGCAGGCAATGCTCCGCCATGTACGCGCCGAATCGAGCCAGCCGACGCCAAATAATCCAGGTCGCGACGAACGGTATCTATCGAAACGTTGAGTCGGCGAGCCAGATCGAGGGCTACCACTTTTCCTTCTTCCTGAAGCAGCCCTAGGATCCGGTCGCGGCGCTCGACTGGGAATAATTCCACCGCATTGATCATGACCGAGGATTTGGCCCAATCGCATGCGTTTGTCTACTGTTATTTGCTGTTTTATTCGGTTTTACACTACTAAGTGCATGAGCTGGCCTGGAACTGCCGCCGACCGGTAGGCCAAAACCCGACTTGACCAAGCCTACGTCGCGGGCCGGCCTTGTCGGGCGCTTTCCGATACCGTCATCCAAGCGTTCCCGCCGGACTGCCGCCTTCGCAAGCTTCGGCGGCCCCTTGTTTCAGAACCTTGCACCATCCAGAGCGCGGCCGCGACAGAGGCTTGGCGGAGTCGGGTTTCGCTCTGCCGGTCAGGGGGAAGTTCTCAGGGCGCGCAAAAAACGGACACGCAGCGACGTCCCTACCGCACTTCGACCGGCCGCTCCGCCTTACTCTTCACCAAGAGTTCGGCTATCTGGATCGCGTTCAATGCGGCCCCTTTCAAAAGTTGATCTCCGCACACCCAAAACGCCAATCCATTGTCTAGCGCAGTGTCAATTCGTATCCGTCCAACAGCGCAGGCATCCTTACCAGCGGAGTATAGTGGCATCGGATATCTTTGGTTTGCTGGATCATCTACTAATTCTACTCCTGGAGCCTTGGCCAATACATCCCGGGCACGATCGACCGAAACCGGTTCAACAAATTCTGCATTGACGGCTACCGCGTGAGCTCGAAAAACGGGTACCCGCACGCAGGTAATCGAAGCACGCAAAGTCGAATGATGCATGATCTTGCGGCACTCGTTCAGAAATTTCTGTTCCTCTTTGGTGTACCCTGAATCCAAGAATTGATCGACTTGCGGCACCACATTGAAAGCGATCGGATGGGGAAAAACCTCCGCCTTAACCTCTTCTCCACTGGCATGAGCCCGGCTCTGCGCGTCTAATTCAGCGATTGCCCGGGCGCCGGCGCCGGAAACAGCCTGGTAGCTCGCAGCAATCACTCGCTTCACCCGAAACGCCTTGTGCAATGGGTAGAGCGCCATGAGCGTAATGAGAGCGGTACAATTCGGGTTCGCAATAATTCCCCGATGTTTGACGGCATCTTGAGGATTGATCTCCGGCACGACCAGCGGTACGTCCGATTCCATGCGAAAAGCAGAGGAGTTATCGATGACGATAGCGCCCGCTTTCACCGCAGCGGGAGCAAAACTGTGAGCAGTGCTGGCTCCTGCGCTGAATAGAGCAAAGTCGACTCCAGCCAGCCCTTCTTCTGTTAGCGTCTCCACCGGAATTTGTGTGCCGCGGAAAGTCAGTAACTTACCGTTTGATCGAGCCGACGCGAACAGCTTAAGGCTGTCCACCGGGAAGTCTCTTTGCTCGAGCAACCGGATCAGTTCCGTTCCAACTGCCCCAGTAGCCCCGACGATAGCCAAGTGATACGTTTTACTCATCAGCGCCCCGACACTTTAGAAAGAAAATGAGCAGCTACAAGATCAGGATCGATACAAAAGAACAGACCCTGCAGCTTCTCCGCGACCAAAGGCTCGTTCATCAATTCCCAATTTCGACCTCTCGCTTTGGCTTGGGTCAGGAATCCGGGAGCTTGCAAACACCGCTCGGTCGTTTTCGGATTTATGAGAAAATCGGAGGCGACCAGCCGTTGAACACCGTGTTTCGCGGACGCCAGCCTGTCGCCAATCCGCCCGACTGGGAGGAAGAAAGTGACCTTATCACCTCCCGCATTCTCTGGCTGGATGGTGTCGAACCCCACAACCTGAACACCCGCCAGCGTTTTATCTATATTCATGGCACCAATGAAGAACACCTGATCGGTCAACCTGCTAGTCATGGTTGTATTCGTATGCGGAACGTGGACGTAGTACGTGTCTTTGATTTGGTAGAAGCTGGAACTGAAGTTGAGATTGTTGGCCAAGGTTAATACCAAGAAAGCTTTGGCATTCGGCTTTACCCATTCTCAGAGAGCAATTTAAATCGATAGAACGTCAGCTGGAGCTTCAGCACAAATTTCAGAAAATACATTTGTCTCCCGGTTAGGTTCAGCCTAATAGCAAAGTGCTGCTAGCTAAGAAAGGAGGCGAGACTGAAAATGAAGATCGTGAAATACATCACCTTAGCGGCCGTCGCTGTTGCTGCTCTCGGCATGGCGGCTTGCCATAAAGAAACAACCACTGCCCCACCGCCGGCACACACGACGACCGGTTACTCCAAATAAGGTCTCGACCTTTAGGAGTGTTAATCAAGGAGTGTTTTGCCCGCCTCAGTTGTTTCTGGGGCGGGTTTTCCTTTTCTCCCGCTGACAAAAGGTGAGTTGGCGACAGAATAACGCCACTCCAGCTCAGCCGATTTCGTAATGCCAATCCGCTGACTGGCAACCACTGCTGGCGGTTCCTCCCAGAGTGACAGATCGACGCCAGGAATCGCAAAAAAGTCCGCACCATTCCATTCGGAAGTAATCCCCATGGCCTGGGTCAACTTGCCGGGTCCGGAACAAAGGTCCGTCACCTGGTGGACTCTCCGTCGTTCGAACATCGATTTGATCCCGGCTCGTGGCTCCAAGGCGCGTATCAGAACAAACCCGCGAAAAGATTCGCCTTTCACCAAAAAATTCAGCAGCCAATGGACTCCGTAGTTCAGATAAATATAAGTCGCTCCGGCCGGGCGTTCGCTGATAAAAGTCCTCACTGCTGGCCGCAAGAAAGTGTGGCACGCCTGGTCTCCATATTCTGCATATGCTTCAGTTTCGACGATGATTCCCGAGGTATTCCTCCAGACCAGCTCGCATCCGAGTAAATCGCGAGCGCAAGTCAATGGGTCCCGTTCAAAGAAGGCCCGGATAAGGGGGGCACCGCGCTTCGCGGGCTGCTTCACAGCTCCGAGGGATGATCCAAGAATGTCCAAAGCAAATTGAACCTTTCGGCGAGCCGCGCTGCCAGTTTCTTGATTCCAAAGATCTCGGTGGCGTAGTGGCCACCGTATAAGAGGTTTATCCCGAGTTCCTCGGCCAAGATGAAAGTGTGATGTGGTCCCTCCCCGGTGAGGAATGTATCTACTCCTTCGGCCGCGACCTCGATGATATGGGATCCAGCTCCGCCGGTTACTATTCCAATACGTCGGGTGCGACTCGGTCCGGCTGGACAACACCAAACCTTACGCCCAAGAACCCGCTCGGCTCTTCGAACTAAGTCGCTCAACTCCAGAGAAACTGTCGACAGGCATCCTTGCGCTCGCCCTTTAACGAACCAGAAAGGCGACACCGGCGTTAGTTCCAATGCTTCGGCTAGCAAGACGTTATTACCAATCTCGGGGTGAAAATCGAGTGGAAGGTGGACGCTGTAGATTGCCAGGTCAGCTTCCATCGCCTTGGCCAGCCGCCGATATGCCGGTCCGGTCACGGGAGAAAGTCCGCCCCAAAAAATTCCATGGTGAACAATTAAAAGGTCAACGCTCTCGTTGATCGCCATTTCGATCGTACGGCTACTGGCATCAACCGCCGCCCCGATTTTGGAGACAGTCCCTCGATTTTCTAACTGGAGTCCGTTAACCGCTCCCGAATAGTCCTCGATTTTCGCTACCTCCAGCAATTCGTTGGCGAAAGATATGATGGTATGGAGAGCGACCCCTTCCTTGTTCATCGGCTTAACGTCGATTTAAACCTTTCTGGTGCACCTCACTCGAGTTCCGCTTTCGGTAGGATTTGCCCCGCATAGGCAATGGAAAGTTTCTTGACTCCCTTGATCCGCTTTGCAATGGACCGGATCTGCGCTAGCATCCGCACCAGAACAAGTTCATTCTTGTAACCATCGGCATAGGAGTATTCTGGCTTTACCGCCATATGAAGTAGGGCAAGCGTATCCGGCGAAGTGCGCGTGTAGACAATAACCCCCGCGAGATCCTCGAGTTTGCCCCGATGAACAAAGGCATAGAGCGTCTGCACTTCTTTTCCTTCAATTCCGATTCGGAGATATGCGCTTTCTTGAATGATTTTCGGAAATCCGTAGCTGAGGATGGAGGCGTTTATACTCGACTCATGTTCCCCTTGCTGCGGATGAAAGAACATCAATGTCTCCAGTTCATCCCGGCGATCGACCGAAAGAGTGGAAGAAAACTTCAAAGGCAGCACAAACCCCTTGCATAGGCTAGGCCGCCTTTTTGTCAACTGCGCACTACGCGATCATTGGCTATTGGCCATCGGCTATTCGCGTAGCGTGACAAGTCTCTCGACTTCGGCCTAGTTAAAGTTATGATATAGCGATCCCCCCGGTATGTCCCAGCCTGCCGCCCAAAAGCGAAAAAGAAGGCTAATCCAACTGCGTGAAGCTCAACGTCGACGGCGTAATCGTCTGAAAGAGGAGAAAAAGACGTTTCTCCAAATCATTTTGACGGAAGAGATGCAACAGTCTCTTCGACGTTTTAGCGCCGATCGCGCAAAGCCCATGCACGTCTGCGCCGCCGATCTTATTCAGGAAGGATTGACGAAATTCGGGTTTCCCGAGCCTCCGCTTACGTCCGGATCGGTTGAACATTATTCCGAGAGCGCGCCGGGCGAACCACCCAAAAATTCTACCCCTACCGAGTCGGAATCATTGCACCGGTGATTTTCTCCTCGCAAAGCATGCCTGTCCCTGGGCACTAAGCCCGGCCGATTCTCTTAGATCAGAGTTCGGCAGTGACTAATCAATGGGCGATGTTTAAACCGAGCGCGAGCACGATCATGATTGCGGCTCCGTCGCACTATGGTTTGACGACATGAAAAGACCTGCTCTAGGTTAAACTAGCGGGTCAGGGATGGCAGAGGGTCAAGGATGACAAAGCCGGGCTCGCAGAACACTTAATTCTCAGAATTCTATGGCTTACGAACTACCTCCTTTACCTTATCCGTCCAACGCGCTCGAGCCCCACATCGATGCGAAAACGATGGAAATTCACCACGACAAGCATCACCAAGCTTATATAACCAACGCGAACAAAGCGCTCGAAGGTCATCCTGATCTCGCCGCAAAACCGGTGGACGAACTGCTGGCAGATCTGAACAAGATACCGGAGTCGGTCCGCACGGTGCTTCGCAACAACGCAGGTGGTCACTCCAACCATACCTTTTTCTGGAAAATAATGGGTCCAAATGCCGGAGGTACGCCGAAAGGAAAGTTAGCTGAGGCGATTAACTCTACCTTTGGCGGGGTTGATCAGTTCAAAGAAGAACTTCAAAAGGCGGCCATTGGTCGTTTTGGTAGCGGCTGGGCGTGGCTGGTCGTGAATAAAGAGGGCAAATTACAGATCACTTCGACTGCCAACCAGGATACCCCCATCTCGGACGGCTTGAAGCCAGTGATCGGGGTCGACGTTTGGGAACACTCTTATTATCTGCTCTACCAAAACCGACGACCTGACTATCTCAAAGCTTGGTGGAATGTGGTTAACTGGGATCAGGCGGAGAAGAATTTCGAAGCCACAAAGTAACGTCATTCTTGCCCAGGGCGTCATTTTCGCCTGAGGCTCAAATGAAATAGCAGATCGCAGATAGCAAATAGCAGATTTTGCGCGTATACGTTTGGCGATCAACCGGCATAGTGGGATCACGGCCTGCCGGTACTCCAGCGGTCGCGGAGCGACGCGCCCTATCTCGATTATACAACCAAAAACGATTCCCTATCTGCGATCTGCGATCTGCTATTTCATTTGAGCCTCAGGCGAAAATGACGCCCTGAAGGGCGCTCGCATGGCATTCCTTAACGATCATTACCTTAAGCTCAAAGCGGGTTATCTTTTTCCGGAGATTGCCCGACGAGTGAACACCTATGCTGCGGAGAATCCCGGTACCGCGAAAAACATCATACGGTGCGGAATCGGCGACGTTACCGAACCGCTTCCAGGCGCGGTTCGCGAAGCGATGCATCACGCGGTCGATGAAATGGGCCAGCGAGATACCTTCCGCGGGTACGGCCCAGAGCAGGGATACGAATTCCTTCGGCACGCAATCGCCGAAAATGATTATCGCGGGCGCGGCTTGTCGGTAACGGATGACGAAATTTTTGTCTCCGACGGGTCAAAATGCGACTGTGGCAATATTCTCGACATTTTCGGGCATCAAAACCGCATCGCGGTGATGGACCCCGTCTATCCGGTATATGTGGACACAAATGTAATGGCCGGCCATACCGGCGAAGCGGATTCCACCGGTTCCTATTCTGGGCTGGTTTATCTGGCCTGCAATGCAGGGAACCATTTTGTACCTGCTGTTCCCGATGAGCGAGTCGACTTGATCTATCTCTGCTATCCAAATAATCCGACCGGTGCTATTGCCACTCGCGACCAGCTAAGCGCTTGGGTTAATTACGCTCTGGCGTCTGATGCCATTGTCCTATTCGATGCCGCCTACGAGGCCTACATTCAAGATTCAGACATCCCCCACTCCATTTACGAGATTCCGCACGCAGACGAATGTGCCATTGAATTCCGAAGCTTCTCCAAGAATGGGGGATTCACCGGAGTCAGATGCGGATTCACCGTGTTGCCGAAGAAATTGCTCGCCAGTACGAGCAGCGGTGAAAAACGGCCCCTTTTCCCGCTCTGGCACCGACGTTTCAGTACGAAATTCAACAGCGTAAGTTATCCGGTTCAACGCGGTGCCGAGGCGATTTATACTGCAGACGGCAAAAAACAGGTTCGAAAGCTAATTGAGCATTATTTAGGTAACGCCGAAATTCTTTCCTCCGCGCTTGCCAAAACCGGCCTTCACGTCTTTGGCGGGAGAAATGCCCCCTATATCTGGGTCCAAGCGCCAACCGACTATCAAAGCTGGGACGTATTTGATAAAGTCCTGAAAGAAATTCAGGTCGTCATTACACCAGGAGCAGGATTCGGTTCTCAAGGAGAAGGCTATTTTCGAGTCTCTGCATTTAATTCACGCCAAAATGCGGAAGAAGTAGCCCGGCGCTTTCAAGCTTTGAAATGGTAAATGTCTTCGCACACAAAGCCGCGAAGGGCACATCGTTTTAATTGGCGACGCGCCATTTTACAGGTTGATCCATTGTGCGCAATGCAGCGGTCCGGGACGGACCGCCCTATCCTCACTCCAGACCCATTTCGCGGAACGCGTACTTGGGTACGACATGCAGAGTCCCGTTCTGCACCACATCGACCTTGGTTACCTTGGTATTCCATTCTCCATCCGGGTCACGGTAACAGGACATTACTGCATGCAGATTCTGACCAGGCTCCGTAGGATTGAGCACTTCGAATTCGACGGGCCAAAACCTTGTCTGCTGTTGCTCATTGTCTAACTCTGCAGCGCTCGGTTCGCCCACCGAAATGCGCTCTATCGTAAGATCAGCGAGTTGCTTCTCGCATTTTGCGGTAAGTGCCTCCTCGATCTCGGCCGGAGTCCGACCGCTGTGGTGGGCGGATACATTGATCATGCCTTGACTTTCGCGATACGCTTCGGTCTCCGCTTGGCGAGCGATCAACACGGAAGCCATTCGGCTAATTCGGGTTTTGATCAGTTCTGTCACCTCAGTCACCGACGGCGCGGTTTCGGGGCGTTCAACGAAGAGCGTTACTGAAAACGCTACCAGGGGAAGCAGGCAGAATATCAGGTATCTCACCTTCACGACCAACATTTTATATTTTAGTTGTCTTATGTCAAGAGGATATTATTACTATTTATATTTTAGTATTTTATTTCCCGGTCTCGATTCCCGACCACGCGATCGATCGCCAGCTCTTTTGAGGTCGGCAAACGCTAGGCGGGTGGGATCTCACAGCCCGCCGGAGAGCTTCCGCCCTCCAAGTGCGGGACGACACAGAACCCGCAGGGCGTACCTCTCCCCTCCCCTGCCCCGAGAGCGAAGGCTGCTCGCTCCCGGTTGTCGTCCCACTTGATCCGTGTTTGATTGCAAAATGAGCCGTTTCGATTTACCGACCGATCTCCCGCGCCCCGTCGATGACGGCGCCTGTGCTCATCTCATTAATTTTCGAATTCCTTCACTGGAACTTCAGGTGACCAACGATGGCTTAGTTGATCTCTCCCAGCTATCCGGGCGTACCGTCCTCTTTTGCTATCCCAGGACCGGACGCCCAAACGAGCCGGTGCCAGCCGATTGGGACGCCATTCCGGGTGCGCGAGGATGTACTCCGCAAGCGTGCAGTTTTCGCGATTCGTATCAGGCCTTGATTGAGGCCGGCGCCGATCGGATCTTTGGCCTTAGCGCGCAGGATCCCGATTACCAAGAAGAGGCGGCCGAACGGCTCCATCTTCCCTACGGGCTCCTTTCGGATAATCGGCTTCTCCTCAGCCGAGCTCTCCGATTGCCTACTTTTGATTTTGCGAACATGACACTGATCAAGCGGTTAACTTTGATTATCGACCAAGGCGTCATCACCAAAGTGTTTTATCCGGTCTTTCCGCCAGATGAGAGTGCAAATGAAACCTTGCACTGGCTGAGGGAGCATCCGGTAGCAGCGACGTGAGGGTGCCGCTCATTGAAACGGGATCACTCAACCTTGATCAAACAGGAACAGTCGATTTCGCGTTCGGTCGCCGATTTCGAGCGCATCATTCCGAATACCGCGCTCGAGCCGCTCGGAATTACTGTTCTTTCGGTGAACGAGGAATCGCTCAATCTCCGGATGCCGATTACGAACGCGAGCCGTCAGCCGTTCGGTTTATTGCATGGAGGCATCAGCTTGTTACTGGCCGAGAGTGCAGCCAGCATGCACTCTTGTTGGGGCATCGATCTCAATTCCGTCTTTCCGGTTGGTATTGAAATCAATGGATCTCACCTCCGATCTGCGTCCTCTGGGTTTGTAGTAGCAACGGCTCAGTTACTGCGCCGTTCCAAAGCGTTAGCTGTTCACGAAGTGAAAATTGTACACGAAGAGACTAACGAATTACTCTGCGTTTGCCGAGTTACGAATTATTATAAACGCCGACGTGTTTGAGTCGTTCCATCGGCTTAGGTGACACTCACTTCCAATTTTGTTTTCTGAACGCAGAGCTCGGCCCACAGCTCTAAGTAAAGCGGTCTCGTGCTCGATAGAACGAACGTGACGGCATCTAGTGCACCAAATCTCACATGCAGATGGGAGCAACGCGCTTATTGTTCACGATCGAAGCTTGCCGGCCCATTGTTACCGGGTAGAAACCGCACAGCCAATACTGTTCCGATAACGTAGATCACTCCTGAGACAATCATAGCAACACGGAAACCGGCGACGAAATTGTGACCAGCCGAAACCAATGAGCCCAAAACCGCAACGCCGGCCGCCGCACCGACCTGGCGACCGGCATTGAGCGTGGCAGAAGCCAGACCAACTTGCGGCCGATCGACTGACGCTAACACAACTGAAGTCACCGGCGGAAGAATGAGAGGCACACCCGTCCCGATACTCAGTAATGGCAACAAAATGACCGCGTAGCCGGCGCCGGCGTGGGCTGCAAACGCGAGCCAAAAAAATCCGGCTCCGCCGATGACGAGGCCGGCCACGATCGGAAAACGCACTCCGCGCTTAGCTGCCAATCGACCGGCGTAAACGTTCATCACCGCGAGCAAACCTGTCACTGGCAGGAAAGCGAGGCCGGTTTGCATTGGTGTATAATGGCAGACCTGCTGGAAATAGAGGCTGAGCGTAAAGATCAATCCGTAGAACGGAAAACTCAGGAGCAGACCGATTGAGGTCGCGACCGAGAATTGCGGAGATCGAAAAAGTGTCAATGGGAGCATTGGGTGGGATTGCCGGGCTTCTATCAATAGGAACAGGAGCGACAATAAGAAGAAAGCTAGGGTCAATCCTATGATGGGTGATGAGAGCCATCCCCAATTCGCCCCTTCAATCAAAACGGTTGTAAGCGCAGCCAAAGCAAACAAGCTAGTTAACTGACCTCCCCAATCGATTTTGCGGCCGGGCAACGGTTTCTCTTCTCGGATATATCGGATAGTCAGAAGCAGAGCGATTATCCCGATTGGTAAGTTGACGAAGAAAATGCTTCGCCACCCAAACAGGTACACCAAGAATCCACCAATCAATGGACCTGCTGCGACGGACACTCCCCCGCTTCCGGCCCACCAACCGAACGCTTTCGCGCGTTGCGCCGGATCATCGAAAGCATGATTCAGGAGTGTCAACGAACAAGGAATAATTAGCGCTGCTCCAATTCCTTGGATGACTCGCGCGGTAATCAACGCGGGCAGATTGTTAGCGGTGCCGCAGAAAACTGATGCGAGCGTGAACAGGACAAAACCCGCGCCAAACACCTGCTTATTGCCATAGCGATCGCCCGCCGTACCGCCGGTCAATAGGAAGCTGGCAAAAGCCAATGTGTAAGCATCAACGATCCACTGTAGATCACTGACCCTACCGCCGAGCCCATCCGAAATCCGCTGCAAAGCGACATTTACGATCGAGACATCGAGCAATACAACGACGCAGCCGAGGCAGACTATGAATGCAGTCAATTTCGGCCGGCTGCCTTCGAGCCCTTTCGCGTCGACGACCGTTTCGCAACCGTCTGACATTACCAATGCTGGATCACTTTAAAGCGCAGGCAAAAATCGGATCACAGATCCGGAGGATAGCTCGAGCCGATTTCTCGTGCTTCGTCAGCATCATACAAATCGAAAAAGGTCTGAATATCATTTCGGTCCCTGAATCCAAGTTCAGCTTTCCAGCGGTTTAGCGATGCCGTGGCTTGGTCCCGCCAACCGCGTTTCGCCATAAACGAATTCCACACCATAATCTCTTCCTGAGTCGGACGTTTTCCTGTTTCGTAAGCCCACTGCAAAATCTGTTCGTCGGAGTGGCCCAATCGTACCCGGCCAACGATTCGTGCATACTCCAAGTGAAGGAATCGACAACAATTCCCATCAAACCAGGTCGGGACCTGATCTCCGAGATTGTAGCCGGCAGGTAGCTTGTTTTCATCGGCCAAGCGAATCTTATCAAGCATACGGCCGAAATAAACGAGCTCACCCACTTTTGCATACGCGCTTCGCAAGCCATCCACCGCCGCCATAACAAACGCAATGACAAAAGCTCGCTCCGCTCAAGTGTCAACGTCGGAAAAGTCTATAAACCACGAATCGACGCGAATGCGGAGGAATCAGAACCCCTTATTCGCGTCCATTCGTGTGCATTGGTGGTTCATCAGAGCCCTAGTCCCAACCGCGAATCGACGTGAGAGCACCTTCCTCGAAGTGAAGCTACAAGGACTACACGACTATGAGCTTTTCGTCGGGAATCTTGGCGATGCTCGCCTTATCGAAGCCTAGGTGCGCCTCGACCATTTGCGCAGGCAGGCGCCGCAGCCATTGGTTAAGCGAGACGTCCTCGAAAACGTCAGAGGGGAGCATCTCCAGGAATACCGCGTCGGTGTCCCCAGTGTTCTCGATGTAATGACCGGCGTTGGAGGGTACATAGCCGATGTCGTTTGGGTTGAAGTCAACCGTGCGGGCGTTGTCGACCGGGAAAAAGACAGTCATGCGTCCCTTGCCGGCGATCCAGAACTGCCACTCCGAGGAGTTCGGATGCCAGTGCAACTCGCGCAGCCCGCCGGGCTTGAGCGTGACCAAGGCTGCAGCAACCTTGGTGAGGGGGAAGTTGCGGGAATCGACGATGCGCACCTCCCCCAGTTTGGTCGATCTGGTCGGAGCCATCGATTTCAGTTTGAAGGTGTTTTGAGTGGGCGAGGCCACCGCGCTGCCGCCAATCTCCTCTTTGTCTTCGGCAACAGTGTTGGTCGGTACCGCGCCGGGAAAGATATAAAGTGCCTCGGTCGGAAGCTTGGCCAGGGACTCGCTACCGAGGCCGAAGTTTTTCATCAACACCTCGGGCGGCGTGTGCGCCATCCACTCCGAGAGCAGCATGGTGCCGTTTTCCGAGAAATCGCCCTGGTTGAAGACAAGCAGGAACTCGGTGCCGTCTGGCTCGAGTCCCTGAATTGAATGAGGATGTCCCGCTGGGAAAAGCCAGAGGTCGCCTTCGCTCACGTCGCCTATGAACGTCTTGCCGTCGGGACGCATCACCGTTACGCGGGCTTTTCCGTACAGCACGTAAGCCCATTCGTCGGCAGTGTGCCAGTGGAGTTCGCGGTAACTCCCTGCGGTCAAGCGCATATTGACGCCAGCGATATCCCTAGAGGAAGGCAGTTCGCGCTGGGTCACCTCATGGGTCCAACCGCCTTCCTCCACGCGCTGCTTGGCCAAATCGAAAGAATACCATAGCGGAACCATGTCTCC
>DATNNZ010000024.1:0-18532 GCA_035601575.1 Chthoniobacterales bacterium | reverse complement strand
TGGGAGTTTGGGTTAGCCAGGCGAGCCTCGAAATACCGGCAAGCGGATCATTGCAGTCGAAATCAAGGCCTACCCGTTCTGCATAGCCGCGTGCAATCAATCTGTTCCGCTCTAACAATTTCAAAAAGCTGCGAACACCTTTTTTGTTTCGGGCAAACGCTTCCGGTGTTGTCTTATGCGGCCAATCAAAGGCAAAGTGCGGAGTGTGTCCGGAAAAATCGTGGTGAAGAGAGTTGGAGACATGAACATACGGTATGCCCAGATGCGTTGGAACAAGTCCGAGTTCTACCAGGACCCCGTCGATAACTAACGCATCCACGCCCGTTTCGCCGAGCGCTCGAGGAAGATTGTCAAACGATGCCTGGAGTATATCAGCCACCGCGCGATGAGTGAACTCTAGAGCCTCCTGGCCTTGCAACTTGCTCAACTGATTCACTATCGTACGATCTGAACCAGCTGGATATTCTTTCTCCCCAATCGGGACGAATGGGAGTTCCGCGGCCCGAACAAGAGGCTCGGCGCTCGGGAAGCCAATCGACACAACATCGTGCCCGCGCCCCTTTAATCGGCGCGCCAGAGTGGTCATCGGATAGCCATGTCCCGGTCCACTGCCGCTTAAAAACGCAACCCTCATATTTATTCTCTGCAGCAGGCCGCGGTGCGTGAGAACATAGAAAAATACGCATATACCTGCGCTCCTTGCTTCGCGGCGCAGAGCACAAAGACACCAATGTTGGCCCTAACATCAAAGACGATATCGCCGGATAAGATAGAAACGCCTTCCTGGAAATAAAGTTTGTCCACCAAAATCTCATCCAGGGTAATACGGGTCTCCATTTCATTAAGAAAATAGATTTCACCAAGTGCGGGATGGGAGATTTTGCGGATGCCTTCTTTGTCTTTTCTTTCAACAGAATGCATCTTGCTCATTTGATTCGTGCGCAGCGCTCGGCGAAATCTGCCGCGTGGGTACTTGGTTCAAGGCTCGCTGTACTATTTGCATTGGTCTTCATCAATCTGCGTTCTCCCGGAGACATTCATTGAAGACGTTCGGGTTATCTTGAAGCTTTGCGCGGTTTCTTTGGAAGAAAACCGCTTTCCGAACAAACAACCGAGGGTTTGAACGGGTCGGCGCTACGCCGACCCGGGTAACGCGAGCGTGCGGAGAGTCTCGGCCTGATATGATGAGCGCAATCTCATCGCCAGAACCGCGCACTGCAGTTGCAACACCGCAGATGCAATGCGACATACATCGCCACCTTTAAATTCCGAACTGATGGCCCACATTCCCACTCGCGCTGAGATTGCCGTTGCTGATACTTGGGATCTCTCTCCCCTCTTTCAAACCGAATCAGATTTTCAGACCGCATTGGCCGAACTGCGGAAAGCGATCCCGCAATATGAACAGTTCAAAGGTCGATTCACCGAGACCGCGGAGGATCTGTACCAGTGCCTGGAGTTTGACAAATCGGTCGATCTGATTGCGGAGCGTCTCGGGCACTATTCGTCGCTCAAATACGCGGAAGATGGTTCGAATCACGAGCATTTAGCCCGCAGAACTGAATTAGCCAATGTGTCGACCAAGCGTCGAGAGGCTTCAGCGTTCATTGGGCCTGGGATCCAGGCGATTCCAGACTCCGTCTTTGAGACTTTTTTGAAGGATCCGGTCCTCGCAGACTGGCGCCGATTACTAGTCCGATTGCGACGGTACCGGCCCCACACCTTATCCGAACCAGAGGAAAGAATTCTCGCCGCTGGTTCGACCACCATTCGCGCGCACCAGGAGACTTTTTCTCAGCTCACCAATGTGGACATGAAGTTTGGAGTCGTGGTAGGGGCCGAGGGCCAAGAAATACCACTTTCCCAAAGCGCATACATTTCACTCCTGCAAAATCAAAACCGAGAGATCCGTCAACGCGCGTTTATTCAGTTCTATCAGGAGTTTTCCGATCATCGCTACACGTTGGCGTCTTCGTTATCCGCATCGATCCGAGGTGACGTTTTCTATGCCAGAATGCGCCGTTATCCGTCAGCCCGGGCCGCCTCGTTGTTTGGCGATGACATTCCGCTGGCGGTCTATGACAATCTTATCTCCACGGTCCGCCAGCACTTGCCGGTACTGCACGAATATTACGCACTTCGCCAGGAGATCCTTGAACTCGAGGAAATCCACCAGTACGACACATTCGTCCCTTTGGTCCCAAAAGTGGCGAAGCATGTACCTTTTGCTCAAGCGATCCAGCTGGTTACCGACTCGTTGCAACCGCTCGGGAATGAATATGTCAATACTCTGCGTAACGGACTAAACGCGCGCTGGGTGGACCGCTACGAGACAAAAGGAAAGCGCAGCGGGGCCTTTTCGTCTTCCAGCTACGGGAACGCGCCTTATATCTTGATGAATTACCGCGCGGACGTCTTTTCCGACGTGTTCACCTTGGCTCACGAGGCCGGCCACTCGATGCATAGCCGTTATTCCCAGCGACACCAGCTTTTTCAAGACTATAGCTATCCCATCTTTCTCGCCGAGGTTGCTTCTACCTTTAACGAAGAGCTTTTAACTCACTATCTGCTTGAACGAGCGGATGACGTTAGTTTGCGAGCTTATCTCGTCGACCGTCAGATCGAAGACATTCGCTCGGTTTTATTCCGTCAAACGATGTTCGCCGAATTCGAGAAAGAAACGCACCAACGCGAAGAAGA
The DNA here is from genome assembly GCA_035601575.1 of Chthoniobacterales bacterium. Classification (GTDB taxonomy): domain Bacteria; phylum Verrucomicrobiota; class Verrucomicrobiia; order Chthoniobacterales; family JAFAMB01; genus DASTDH01. Next base: position 15,832 of record DATNNZ010000024.1, on the reverse strand, counting down.
AGGGCGCCCTCTCACTCTGGATGTATTCGAATCAATTTACCGTGAATTGCTTCAAGCCTACTACGGACCCGACTTTGCTCTGGATCCGGAACTGAATATCGAATGTCTCCGAATTCCCCACTTCTACTCGGCATTCTACGTTTACAAATATGCCACCGGAATCTCGGCCGCTATCGCTCTGGCAAAACGGGTACTAGCGGGCGAAGACGCCGCTGTTTCAGACTACCTTGGCTTTCTTAAATCCGGCAGCTCAAAATTTCCGATCGAGACTTTGCGGGCGGCGGGTGTGGACATGTTGACATCCGAACCGGTGGAACAAGCAATTGAGCTGTTTGGCCTGCGATTGAGAGAATTGAGAGAGCTATTGGTTCAGCGAGCCGGTAGGGGCTAGGTTTTCCGGAATCGCGGCTTCGCCGCTTCCCATCAGCGCCGCCTTGCCTCCAATGCGCCGACCGCCACGCGGCTTACAATTTTGCGGATTTTCCCAGAAATTTCATGGATTCCAAACTGGCTAGATGAGCAAATCCGTGTTACAAACTACGGATAGCTGGCCGGCCGAAAAGCCGAAAACAGCAGAGTTCTGAAACAAAGGGTTACCGTGAGCAAAATAACGACAGCGGAAGGTGTTGAAAGACTCGAAGAAAACAAAACAGAAAAGCTCAGCGCCTCGAATATCCCAAGGCTAAGCGCTGAAGAGCTTTTCCGCTTGGCAGCACAGCTTGAAGTTCGCTCTACCGAGAGTGACGAAACCAGTCCGCCGGGCACGATTTTTTATCCTTACGTCGAGTAGGTGGAGGGATTTGCGAGAGAGACGCCGAACAGTCGCCTTTCATCGTCGTCCTCGATACATCGTTCTTGATCTCGAACCGCTCTACTCGAAAAGCCGGCTGGAGTGAAACCGAACCTGCCACGCGCCACTAGTTGATTGCATTGTGCAAGGTCCACCGGGGCGCTGAGTGGCCTATTCCAGAAGCAACTCCATGTACACATCGGCCCGTCGATAAGGCGAACGAGTTACCCGTTCGGCAGGGAGATGGCGAAACCCGAGTGATTCGTAGAGTCGAATCGCCGGCACCAATCTGCTGTTCGTTTCCAGGTATAGACGCTTAGCTTTCAACTCGCGTGCGTGCTGAATGATGTGCTCCAGGAGTTTCCGGCCCAATCCCTGGCCTTGGCAGCCAGGAGTAACTGCCGTCTTCGCCACTTCGAAGCTCTTATCGTCGAGCCGAATGAGCGCACAGCAACCGACGGCCTCTTCCTGGACCATCGCCATGGCAATGTAGCCACCGGGCAAAAGAATATACTGGCCCGGGTCGCTCAGGGTCCGGGAGTCTTTCTCTTCCAAACGAAAATGACGGGTAATCCATTCTTCATTGAGCAGGCGAAAATCGACTGCGTCTTCCGACTGGAAAGAACGAATTAAAACGGTCGATTGACCATGATCCAAGCTAGCCGTGTCCTTGATCCTGGTTGCCGATGAAACAGCAACGAGTCGTTTGCGCATGAAGATGGTGGCTTGAGGATTACTGTTGTAGCGGCCACAGCGCTCATAGCCGTGCCGCCGGTAAAACCGAATCGCGCTATGGAGATCATCTTTCGTATCCAGGTACAACCACTCGTACGGTAACCGCACTGCATATTGCTCCAGAGCCCCAAGCAGACGGTCCGCTAACCCCTGTCGCCGGTAAGAAGCACGAACGTACAGACGTTTGATTTCACCGCTTCGGGGTACGGAGGCCAGCGAGTGGAGGACAATGCAGCCAATCGGCCGCCCTCGGTCAATTGCCAGCCAAACGCCACCCTTGTTGCTTCGCAGATGATTGGCAAACTCCGTGCGCGTATCACGCACCAGGACACCAACCTCCCGGAAATATTCTTCCACTAGTTGAAAGGCGGTCTGGAGATCCTCTGGCGTCGCCCGGCGTACTGAATACGAATTTTGCGGTGTCGCCAGGTTGTCATCTTGGGCCGCTTCGACTTCTTTGTTCTGCATGGAAATTCGTCCTTTGCCGCGACCAAAATAGACAATAAGCAATAATACGTCCAATATCCCGTTCTTCACTATTGAGACGTTAAGAATATGGATCCGGACATTGAATTACGCCATTTTCGCTACTTCGTAGCCGTTGCCGAGGAGTTGCATTTTAGCCGTGCCGCCGAGCGGTTGCGGATCGCGCAGCCGCCGCTCTCGCAACAGATTCGGAAACTAGAGGGATATATTGGTCACTCTTTGTTTACCAGGAATTCGCGGGCGGTGGCCTTGACGCACGCCGGCGAGGCGTTGCTGGAACGCGCTCGTCCTATGCTCAAAAGAATAGAGGAAGATTTGGAAACAGTGCGGAGAGTGGGGCGCGGGGAGATGGGATCTTTGACCGTCGGCTTTATCGGTTCCGCGATGCTGACAGTTCTGCCAACGCTCCTGGGAAAGTATCGAATGAAATACAGCCAGGTGGAACTGCGTCTGCGCGAGCTAACTACCAGCCGGCTGATTGACGCAATTCGGCAGCGAGCGGTTGATGTCGGTTTCTTGCGAGACGCGGGTCCAACCGAGGGACTCTCAGTGGAAAGCATTCTGGCGGAGAAATTCGTGGTGGCTTTGCCCGAGAGTCATCCATTAGCTGGACACAAAAAAATCGCGCTAGCCCAACTGAAACGAGAGTCTCTGGTGTTATTTCCGCGGGATCTCGGACCGTTAGCTTGGGACAAAACAATAGCACTCTGTGAAACCGAAGGGTTTCGGCCAAAGATTGTGCAAGAAGCACCCGAATGGCTGACCGTGCTACGCCTAGTCAGCTCAGGGCTCGGCATCTCGATTACCCCGGCATGCGTTGCAACAATCAAAGCACCAGGAGTAGTCTGCCGTGATCTAACCCGGTGCCCGATTTCAACCGATATCGAGCTTGCCCATCGAAATGATTATCTCAATCCGATCATCGACGCGTTCCTCACTGCGACACGAAACGCGTTTCGAAGCGCCCCATGACGGCGTTCTTACTAATACGAAGCCTGAGCTCCCGTAATGTTCTTTCGGTGGATCCAGGGCATAAGTGACCGAAGACGCAGTCCAACTTTCTCGATTGGGTGCTTTTGGCCGTCTTTGAGCAGCTTCTTGTAAGTGGGCAAACCCTTCTCGTACTCGCTGATCCAACCTTTCGCGAATTTTCCAGATTGGATCTCTTTCAAAGCACGCTGCATTTTCTTTTTTACGGCGCCATCAATGATCATCGGGCCAACCGAAACGTCACCCCATTTGGCCGTTTCCGAAATCGAGAACCGCATTCCGGCGATCCCCGATTCATACATTAGGTCGACGATCAACTTGAGCTCGTGCAGGCACTCGAAGTAAGCCATTTCTGGTTGATAACCGGCTTCGATCAGCGTTTCGAATCCGTTCTGGACCAGAGCAGTCAGGCCACCACACAGAACCGTTTGCTCGCCAAACAAATCGGTTTCGGTCTCCTCCTTGAAGGTTGTCTCGAGAACGCCCGCCCGAGTCGCACCAATCCCTTTCGCCCAGGCCAGAGCAATCTTCTTCGCTTTTTTCGATGGATTCTGATAGACCGCGATGAGGGCGGGAACCCCTTTGCCTTCCAGGTATTGTCGTCGAACGATATGACCCGGTCCTTTCGGAGCGACCATGATCACGTCCACTTCAGCCGGCGGTTTGACCGTCTGAAAATGGATCGCAAACCCATGGCTAAAGAGCAGCGTTTTTCCCGGACCAAGATGCGGAGCAACCTCCGCTTCGTAGATCGAGGCGATCTTCAAATCCGGCGCAGCGAAAAAAATAATGTCAGCTTTTTGGGCTGCTTCCGCTACGGAAGAAACTGCAAAACCGTGTTCTTTGGCCACTGCGATCGACTTGCTGCCCTCGTGCAATCCGATAATGACATCCACCCCACTGTCTTTGAGATTCAGTGCGTGGGAATGACCTTGCGACCCGAAACCGATCACTGCACAGACCTTTCCGTGTAGCAGGTTTAGGTCCGCGTCTTTATCTGTGTAGACTTTTGCTGGCATAGAATGATTGGATAGTTTGGCACTCGAGGCGCGCTCACTCTGCTCGATCCATTGCGACCCTTCCGGTCCGCGTTAGATCACTGATGCCGAAGTTATCCATGAGTTTGAGAAACTTCGTAATTTTGCTCTCGTTGCCAGTGATCTCGATAGCGAGACGCTTCGGCTGAACGTCGACAATTTTGGCTCGAAAAATATCACAGATTTGCATGACCTCGGAACGAGTTTGCGAATCGGCCTTCACCCGAAGCATCACCAGTTCCCGGTCGACAAATTGACCGTCCCGAAAATCCTGAATTTCAATCACATCAACCAACTTACTAAGCTGCCGAGTTACCTGCTCCAGGACCGTATCGTCCCCGCGGACAACGATCGTCATGCGCGAGGTTGAAGGATCGTTCGCCGGCGCGACATTCAAGCTATCGATATTGAATCCGCGTCCACTGAACATTCCTGCGATCCGGGCAAGCACGCCGAATCGGTTCTCCACCAGGATAGAGATTGTGTGACGCATAGCTAAGGGGGGAAATCATCCGGCGAACCGCCGCAAAATCAATAAAAAACATGGGAATTTCCGCGCCAGGTTCAATGAACCGGAGCGCGGGCATTGACGTTCGTTGACGTTCGTTGACGTTCGTTGACGTTCGTTGCATGGTCGCGCCGGGTATGACCATCTTTACTGCTCCGGAAAAACGCTATGAGGGATACATTTTTGACTGTGACGGTACCTTGGCGCACTCGATGCCAATTCATTATTTGGCTTGGAAAAAAGCAGTAGGAGAAGCTGGCGGCCAAATTCCGGAAGATCTGTTTTACAGTCTCGGCGGCGTGCCAAGCCGGCAGATAGTTACTTTATTGAACGAGAAATTTGGTTCCCAAATGGACCCCGAAGCACTGGCCACATTGAAGGAAGAATATTATGTCGATCTATTAACCGAGGTTACTCCAATCGAAGAAGTCGTCCGGTTTGCGAGAGAAGTTGCCCTTTTTTCCAAAGTGGCCGTCGCGTCGGGCGGCATCTTGCCCGTTGTTCTGAAGACGCTGAAGAGTATCGGCCTCGCTGACTTCTTTTCCGTGGTCGTCACCAGCGAACAGGTACCACGCGGTAAACCGTATCCAGATATGTTTCTTGAAGCTGCACGCCGGCTCGATGTTTCACCAGACGCTTGCCTGGTTTTGGAGGATAGTCCGGCCGGTTTCGAAGCAGCCAAGGCTGCCGGTATGGATTACGCGGTAGTGGCGCGACCGGCCAGAGCGTGACGGCGTATCCGACTTCACTCCGTCGTCTGAAACTCCGAAAGCTTTGTCGGACAAGTCGGCGTATCGGCGTGCTGCAAACGGTAGCGGCGACTGTCCGGCTAGGTATCTAGTTTTGCGCGACCGGAGAACCCGCCCAGAGCTGCGCGTCTTGAGCTACCGAAAACCGCAGTCGCCATCGTGACCAAGGGTTATAGATTGATGGGGAACAGGCGCATCCCTCATGGGGAACGCTAGTCTTTAATTGGTACGATGGCGACTGCGCGTTCAATCGGATGCCGGGTTGTTGCCCTGATCGCATGGACACGGGCAAGGAAGGCCTAAAGGTCCTGTGGGACAGTCGCCGCTACCAGTCTTGCAAAGCTTGCCGATACGGTCCGTCTACGTGGCGGCGATTAGCGGTCGATGCTTCGCATTCCGCGTTCCCCATTCCGCAATCCGCATTCCAAATCAGTTTGTCGCGATCGAACTTCCGCCGGCGGAACGATTCAGCCCCCACAGTAGCATCCGTTGTGCGTCGTCAAAAATCGTATGATGGGTTCCTCCCAGCTGAACCAAGATAATTTCGCGAGACCCGTTTGAAGCGCTGGAGATCAGACAACGTCCGCTCGCATCGGTATAACCGGTCTTCATCCCAGTGAACATCGGTGACCGCCCGATCAATTTATTCGTCGCATCAAAATATCGCTGCCGCCCGGAATTATAGGTGAACGTAAAACCCGGCATTCGCATGTACTCTCGCAACACCGGCACGTGGTAAGCAGCAAAAGCGATCCGAGCCATATCGCGGGCAGTCGAATATTGACCAGGAACCGGTAGACCATTCGGATTTACGAAATGACTTTGCGTTGCTCCCAAAGAAAACGCTTTTGCGTTCATCTGCTGAGCGAACGCGGCAATGCTTCCGGCTTCGTTACGAGCCAAGCAAACCGCCGCATCGTTGCAACTATGAATGAGCAATCCTCCTAGAAGTTGCCGCGTCGTATAAGTGTCTCCGGCGCGAAACCCTAGTTTGGTTGGTTCAACCTCGCAGTCAGAACGGATTACTCTATCTGTTTTGTCCAAATTCCCGCTTTGAATGACAATGAGAGCGGTCAGCAATTTTTGCGTGCTCGCGACCGGCCGGCGCACATCGGGTTCTTTGAAATAGAGCACGGCTCCAGTCCTGGCATCGATCATCATCGCCGAACCGGCAATTGTGTCCGGCGCACCAGCCGGATAAACGCGAAGACCAGCGGCACCGGACGGATCATCGGCAACTCCTCTCCGCAGAATTGGACTCTGCATGGTCGGTTGTTGCTTTGAGGTGTCGGGAAAAGGCTGAACCGGCGATGCTCGCCGGACTGATCGATCTTCACCGCGAGCAATTCCTCCGCCCACGAAGACAATACAACTCAAAATAACGGTGACTAGATGCCGCATCAGATCCAGTGATTTACCCAGAAATCGATCCAACGCAATTGCTGACTAAAGCCGACCCGGAAGAATTTATTTCAACTCAAGACGCAAAACTGTTACGCTGCGGCGCCAATGATGTTCCGTTTCGTCTCGCTGGCAGCGCTTGCCGCTTCACTCTTGCTCGTCGGCTGTGCTGAACGTTCGCTCCCTGAATACGAACCGCCGCTGAAACACAGCGCTTATATGAAGGTTCGCACGACCGCTTATACCGACACCGAAAGCGATCACGTGAAATATGCCGATTCCAGTGCGCTGGGAACGCAGCTACAGACCGGACCGATCCGGAGTGCGGCCGGCGACTGGGCTCGATGGCCGGTTGGAACGAAGTTTATGATTCTGGCTACCGGCCAAATTTACCAGATCGATGATTATGGCTGGGCGTTAGCTGGAAGAAATACGATCGACCTCTATTGCCCTAACCGGTCGGAAATGAACGCTTGGGGCGTACGCCGCGTCACAATCCGAATTTTGGAATGGGGAGATCCCTGGCGAAGCTATCACGTGCTAAAACCGCGTTCTGAAAACGCTCGCAACGCTCATGTTCGCCGGATGATGACCGAGATTAAGCGATTTTACGGGATGCTCACAATTCACCGCGGGCAGTTTTCCATTCTACGCCAGGTGAGTACGCGATAACGATTCCGGTCGGGGATTCTTCGGCAGGGATGCGCCAAAAAACGCGGACGCGCCGGAGCACATCCCTACCGGATATTATCCCACAAGAACGCTAACAGATCGGCCCGTTCCTCGATAATCTTGGCGATCGGTTTGCCGCCGCCATGCCCCGCTTTCGTATCGACTCTGATCAGAATAGGTCGATCGCAACTTTGCGCGGCCTGCAGCGCCGCAGCGAATTTAAAGGAATGGCCCGGAACTACCCGATCATCATGATCGCCGGTCGTAATTAAGGTCGGTGGATAACAAGTTCCAGAATGAATATTATGTAATGGCGAGTATTTGATCAGGTACTTGAAATCCTCTGGATTATCGGAACTTCCATAGTCCGAAATCCAACCAGAGCCGATCGTGAACTTTTGATAACGGAGCATATCAAGCACACCAACTGCCGGAACGGTCGCGCCGAAAAGATCCGGACGCTGGGTTAAGCATGCGCCGACCAACAAACCACCATTTGATCCGCCCAGAATGCCGAGATGTTTAGGATTAGTATATTTTTGTGCGATTAACGTTTCCGCCGCTGCAATAAAGTCGTCGAATACATTCTGCTTACGTTCTTTGGTGCCAGCTTGGTGCCATTCTTGGCCATACTCGCCACCTCCGCGCAAATTCGGCTCAGCCAAGACGCCCCCCTTCTCGACCCAGGTAAAGTTAGAATAGGAGAAACTCGGCTTCATGGAAACATTGAACCCGCCGTAGCCGGTCAGCAAAACCAGGTTAGTGCCATCTAACTGGATTCCTTTGCGGTGTACAATGAACATTGGCACTCGGGTACCATCTTTCGAATGGTAAAAGATCTGCTCCGTCTCGTAATCATCTGAAGAAATTGGCACAGATGGCTTGCGAAAGACCTCGTTCTTGCCTGTACTCACGTCGTAACGGTAAATAGCGGCCGGGAATACAAACGAATCGAAGGAATAGAACAGTTCCGGTCGATCCTGATCTCCGGAGAGGGCGTGAATCGAGCCGAGTGTCGGCAGTGGCACCTCCGTTTCCATCTTGCCGTCGAGAGCAGCGATCTTTAACTGATTCTTTGCATCCACCAGATAATTGAGAACTAACTTGCCACCAACCACCTCGGCTTGCTCCAGCAGATCCTTCGACTCAGCGATGACATCATCGGCGATCGGCTGATCGAGGTGCGACAAATCGACGGTGATCACCTTGTACTTGGGAGCATTCTTATCGGTAAGAAGGAACAAGCGGTCTCCGACAACACTGAACGATTCGTATTGTGCGTCGAATTGCGCAAAAACCGGGCGCAGCGGTGAGTCTAATTTGGGGTGGCCCGGATCGCCTAGATTCATAGCATACACGCCATTCTTCGGGACGGTATTCTCCGAAGCGGTGATGATCAGGTAACGCCCATCCTTTGAGGTAGATGGCTGGAGGAACCACTCCGGATGATCGGGTCTCTGATAGATGAGCTGATCTTTGTCCTGCGAATCGCCCAATCGATGATAATAAATTTTGGGATCATGTAAGCTTTCCAGCTTTTGACCAGATGCGCTCGAAGGTGATGGATATCTGGTGTAGAAAAATCCCAGGTTGTCTTTGGTCCAGCTGATGCCGGAAAATTTCACCCAGCGAACCAAATCAGGCAGATCCTGATCAGTTTGAAGGTCGCGCACATGGATTTCATTCCAATCTGAGCCGCTTGATTCCAGCCCGTACGCGAAAAACCTACCGTCGCTGCTGAGCGCGGTCGTGCTAACCGAGATTGTTCCGTCCTCCGCAAGTTTGTTCGGATCGAGAACTACCTGCGGTGTTTCATCGAGATTTTTGACCGTGTAGATGACATCCTGATTCTGTAAACCGTCATTTTTTTCGTAAATGTATCGGCCGCCTTCCCAATAGGGTGACGAGTATCGCTCAAATTTCAGGAGCTTGGTCAGTCTTTTCTGGAAATCTTCCCGACTTGGCAATTTTTCCAGATACGGCAACGAGAGTGCGTTCTCTTTCTTGATCCAGGCGAGAGTCTCCGGAGAATCCACGTTCTCTAGCCATCGATACGGATCGGCCACTTTCGTACCGTAGTAATCGTCCACCGTGTTGTCCTTCGCTGTTTCCGGATACTCAAAGTCTTTAGCCATCGTCGTACCGATCGTGAGCAAAAGGAATAAGACTCCTCGAATCATGAGCCGAACGGAAGCATGAGAATCAATCCAACGCCAGCGTGGGGAAAATTGAAGGGCGGAAACCCGACTTTCATTCTGCCACTGCCGATGCGCGTCAACTGAAGGGCTACGATTGTACGGTGGACTTTTGTCCCGGAGGGCACTTCGTGACGATCCGATCCTGAATGTGGCTCAAACCCGGCGCATGCGGACGCGAACCGGATGGGAGCAACCGCATAAGCGCCGAGGCCGCCTACGCAAGCTTCGGCGCGCCCTAGCCTGAAAAGCATGCTTACCGAAAGACGCGGCCGACGTAGCTTTGCCCTACCAACCGGGTTAGATCGGACGCGTCATCGCGACTTCTGACCACACCCTCCTAGATTCACTCCTCCACCTCCCACTTTACAACTCCTGCCTGGGGGGACATATTCCGCCCCTTATGTGGCTGTCGATTTTGATTCCGATCTTACTAGTCATCCTAGTGGTCGTTTGCCTGCTCCTACTACTCGTGGTGCTGATGCAGCGCCCACGCAGCGAGGGGTTGGGAGCGGCTTTTGGATCCGGCATGACCGAGAACATATTCGGCGCGCAGACTTCTTCGGTATTGACGAAAGCCACAGTTTATCTTGGAGCGATCTTTTTCGGGGTGACTTTGCTGCTAACGTTTTTGACCGCGAAACAAAGTCTGGAACGACGAGCAGGCGTTCTCGAAAGCGAAGCCAAGAACGCAAAACCATTGCCGAGCGCAACTCCGTCGGCGGTTGCTTCCTCCAGCCCGGCCGCTTCGGCCTCGTCCAGCGCATCCGCTTCAGTAGCGAGCAGCCCAACTGCTAACCCACAAGCGACCCCCACGGCTACTCCGCAGCCGACGATTTCGCCGTCTCCTTCGGCCAGTAACGCGGTCGAGTCACCCCGCCCGACTCCCTGACGTGTGAAAAATCCGGCCAGGCTGATCGGATTTGCTCTTATCAGCTTCTTCGTCTGCTCGCTGACCAGCTGCGATTCCTCGGGATCGCGCGCCGATCTGGTAATCCTAAATGGGGCAGAGCCAGAGTCTATCGACCCGGCAGTGATCACCGGACAACTGGATGGTCGAGTCGCATACGCGCTCTTCGACGGCCTCGCGCACTTTGATCGTTATGGCATTCCGCAACCGGCGATTGCCCAATCATGGGATATCTCCTCCGACGCGAAGACCTATACCTTCCACCTGCGGTCAAACGCCAAGTGGAGTAACAACGAACCGGTAACCGCAAACGACTTCGTCGAATCATGGAAGCGAACGCTCCTGCCCGAAACGGCCGCCGAATACGCGTACGTGATGTATCACATCAAAAACGCGGAAGCCTTTAACGAAGGTAAGATCAAAGATTTCTCTTTAGTCGGAGTTCATGCCCTCGATGCCCAAACGTTACGAGTTGAACTCGAAGACCCGACCCCGTACTTCCTCGATCTTCTTTCCTATGTTCCCTATTTGCCTGTCTATATCCCGTCAGTGAAACAGTTCGGGGACGACTGGATCAAGCCGACTCACCTGGTGAATGATGGACCATTCCTAATGGAGGAATGGCGGCTCAACTATCGTATCCGGCTGCGCAAAAACCCTAACTATTGGGACGCACAAAACGTGCATTTGCAGACTGTTGATTTGCTTCCGATCGAGAACGCTATCTCCGCCTACAATTTCTATGCATCGAAAGTCGCAGATTTGATTCTGGACAAGGGACTGACTCCGCCTTCGCTGATCCCGGAACTAAAACGCCGGCCCGACTTTCACGCCGCTCCGTTTCTGGGCGATTACTTCATTCGATTCAATGTAACGCGCAAAGTTTTCAGCGATGCCAGAGTGCGTCAGGCATTTGCGATGGCGATCGATCGGGAACGAATTGTCCAGAAGATAACTCAAGCCGGGGAACCACCGGCATACTCTTTCACACCACCTGGTACAGCTGATTACCGGCCTCCGGAAATGTTTCATTTCGATCCGGAAAAGGCGCGCACACTGCTTGCCGATGCCGGGTATCGGCAGGGGCGCGGATTTCCCACGGTCACTTACCTTTATGACAACAAGAAGTTGAACGAAGACATCGCGGTAGAAATCCAGAGCATGCTTTGGCAAGAACTGGGGGTGCGCGTTGAGCTCCAAAAGCAGGAGTGGAAGGTTTACCTGAATTCGATGAATCGTCGAGATTACGACTTTTGCCGGTCAAGCTGGATAGGCGACTATAACGATCCTAACACTTTCCTCGATTGTTTCGTAACCAATGGCGGAAACAATCGTACCGGTTGGAGCAACCAACAATACGATCGATTGATCGAGGCAGCGGCTAAAGAAGCCGATCAACGAAAACGGTTTGACTACTTTCGGCAAGCCGAAGATATCTTGCTCAATCAAGCGACACCGATCTGTCCGCTCTATTTCTACATGGGCATCCAGATCTACGACAACGCTAGGCTCGGCGGGATTGAACCCAACCTGCTCGATGAACATCCCTTCCGCGAAATGTATCGGAAGGAAGGCGGAGTGCTAGCGGTTGGGCGCTAAGAGGGAGGTAGGGCGAAACAGATCCTGCCTTCGCAGGATCTGTTTCGCCCTACCGCTTAGCGCTCATCAACTCCCGATACGCCATCTGGTCATCATACATCCGATGGTACACCTGGTACTTCCTCTGATGATAGTCAGCCGTCGCGGTATTCGGTTGTATCGCGCTAGCCACGTCGGTCATTGTCGTCATTGCCTCCAAAATGGTCGGATAGGCTTTGGCCGCAACGGCGCCGAGAATCGCTGAACCAAGTAAAACAGCCTCTGGTTCCTTGGGTAAAACCAGATCGCAACTCGTAATGTCCGCGTGTTCACGGAGAAAGACGTAGTTCTTGAGGCCCCCTCCGCACGCAAAGATCTTGGAAATGCGATATCCTTGTCGATTCATCTGTTCCACGATGTGGCGCACCTGATAGGCAATCGCTTGGATCGAAGAGAGATAGAGAAGGGCCAAGTCATCGATGGTTGCAGATAGCTGGAGCCCTGAAATCATGCCGCGGAGATTCGGGTTGGCTCGTGGTGACCGGTTGCCGTGGAAGTCAGGATAAACATGAAGGTCTTCAGTCAGCTCACCGATATTCCCTTTAGCCCGGCTGAGTTGCATTTGCTTCAGACGCCGATTCAAGAAGTCAAAAATCGAGGTGCCGGCGCTATCTGCCTCCTTTTTAGCCTCGGAGTAGCCGGGATGATTATAAATCAGGTGATCGATCAGTGCGCCGGTCGCCGACTGTCCGCCTTCGGTCAACCAGAGCCCTGGAATCATCGCCGAGTAGTAAGGGCCCCAGACACCGTGAATGTATCGAGGCTCAGGAGATACCCCCATAATGCAAGAGGAGGTTCCGGCAATCATCGCCACTCGTTCCTCCAAAAGCTTTGCATCGAGTATTTCTCCGGGATGAACGGCGCCAAGGACTCCAAGACCGCCGGCATGCGCATCAATGATCGAGGCCCCCACCGAGATTCCGGGTCGAAGGCCCAACTCGGCCGCAGCCGTAGCAGAGAGACCGTTGCCCACCGGTTCTCCCATCGGCCGCACTTTTGTTCCGATCCGCTGATAGCCTTGCTCAACCAAATCGCCCAGACCGATCGTTCGCCAATAGGTATCGCTCCAACCCGCCCTATCATCGCTCGCTTTTTTGTGACCGAGATAAGTCCATTTGCAAACCAACGAGCAAAGCGAGCGTCCGAAGTCACCGGTGGCTCGATAGGTCAAAAAATCCGGCAAATCGAAGAAGTGACCGGCTCGCTCCCAGGCGGTTGGCATCTGCTCCTTAAGCCAGAGTAACTTCGGCGACTCCATTTCGGGCGAGATCACTCCGCCTACGTATCTTAAAACTTCATCTTTGGTCGCATTGATCCGCTCGGCTTGCTCGATCGCCCGATGATCCATCCAAACAATCACATTTTGGGTGTCGTTTCCCGAGGGACTCACCGAAACCGGCCTTCCCGCTGGGTCGAGAACAACCAGAGAACACGTTGCATCAAATCCTAATCCTCTCACCTGATCCGCCAAGATGCCGGCTTGATCCAAAGCCGAGCGGACCGATTCGACGCATCGATTCCAGATGTCCTCAGAAGATTGCTCCACGAAGTCCGCCGCTGGTTTCCAGATTTGAAGCGGACGGACTGCTGCTCCATGCATTTTTCCTATTCCGTCGAAAACGCCAGCTCGGACGCTACCGGTCCCGACATCTACGCCGATGAAAAACTGTTGATTGGGTGGAGTTGCCATAGTTTCGATGGATACTTGGGGGCAGAGCGGATGCAATTGAAAAAAGGGAAAGCGGAACGCGGATCGCGGAACTCGATGAACTAGACTCGCAACCGAAATCAGAGTCCGAAATCCAAAGTTTTAAAATGAAGAACGAGCTTGGAACGGGAACCAATCCAGCTTGTTCGCGAGCCGCTAATCCGCATTCCTCGCTCCGCATTCCGCATTTTCTTCTAGCTCCTGGGTTCTAGCTCCTGGATTCTAGGAGCATGCACGACCACTTTGTCGGGGGCGCTTGGATACGAGGCCGCGGCGAACTGCTTGTTTCAACAAATCCATCCACCGGAGAAGAGGTTTTTCGTACGAAACATGCCACTTCTCTCGAAGTCGAAGGAGCTTTCACCGCTGGTGCGAAAGCTTCTGCGAACTGGGCCAATCACGCATTTGCAGAAAGAATCAAGATTGCACGGCAATTTGCCGAGATTGCGCAAGCTCGACGAGAAGAGTTTGGGCAGGCCATTGCCATGGAGACCGGCAAGCCGCGGTGGGAGGCAAATCAGGAAGTCGACACGGTAGTGAGAAAAATCGACCTGAGCATTGAAGCCTATCGCCAGCGAACCGGCACTAAATCGGAGAAATCCGGCAACGGCCGTTCTGAGCTCGCTCATGCACCGCACGGCGTCGTCGCTGTTCTTGGACCCTTCAATTTCCCGGCGCATCTCCCAAATGGCCATATCGCGCCCGCGCTAATCGCTGGCAACTGCGTCGTGTTTAAGCCCAGTGAACTCACACCCTCGGTGGGAGCACTGATGGTAGACTTCTGGCGAGAGGCTGGCCTGCCTCCAGGGTGCCTGAGCCTTCTTCAGGGCGGACGAACTGCCGCCGAACTGGTCCTCGATAGCACCGAACTTAAGGGAGTTTTTTTCACTGGAAGTGCTCGAACCGGAATTGCTATTCACCGACGCTTCGCCGGCAGGCCCAACGTGATTCTCGCGCTCGAGATGGGCGGAAATAATCCCATGGTTGTGCTCGATGGCGCCGACCCGGTAGCAGCTGCTCGCACCATTGCAACCTCGGCATTCATCAGCGCAGGACAACGCTGTACCTGCACTCGTCGATTGATTTTGGTGCAAAACGACGTGTTGTCGGAGCTCATTCGGGTGACCGAGGAGATTCGAGTTGGATCGCCGGATGAAGTCCCACCGCCATTTATCGGCCCGCTGATCAATAGTGCAGCTGCGCAGAACGTTCTCCAAGCGGAGGAACAGCTTATTGAGCGTGGCGGAGAAATCCTGGTCAAATGCCGGCCTACGAAGGAGGGTATCCCTTTCCTGCAACCTGGCATCCTCGACGTAACGTCCGTCTTGAACCCTCCAGATGAAGAGATATTCGGACCACTTCTACTGGTGACTCGAGTGGCGGATTTCGACGCGGCGATTCTCAAAGCAAACTCAACCCAATATGGGCTTGCGGCCGGTCTGATTGGCGGGCGCAAAAAGGATTTTGAATTATTTCGGCGTAGAGTTCGGGCGGGAATTATTAATTGGAATCGCCCAACCACTGGCGCGAGCAGTGCAGCTCCTTTTGGCGGGGTTGGCCTATCTGGGAATCATCGCCCGAGCGCCTTTTACGCAGCCGATTATTGCGCGTACCCAATCGCAACAGTGCAAAGCGAGGATCTGATCGCACCACAGTACCCTGGATTGCCGTAAGAGGAGGTCGATCTCCATGTCATCGATAGCCACCCCATGCGACGATTTTTGATCGAGCAATTGCCAAGCAGTCCGATGAGTTTGCGTTCTGAGTCTAAGCCCGTCCAGACAGGATGACGAGAATGGCGACGGCGGTTTATGGCCGCGTCAAACGCTCAGCTCCGCGTCAACTGTTGGTCCGCGCTAAACCGAAGCAATAGCGGGACAGTCGCCGCTGATATCAGTCTCGCAGTTATTCATAAGCGAGCGAAGCGGCCCGGTACAGCGAGGCGGAGCGAGCTTGTGAATAACTGCGCCGCAGGCGAGAATTTCGCCGGCGAACGTCCTGCCCCGGCTCGAT